>NZ_JBHVXZ010000105.1:0-35232 GCF_042881395.1 Amycolatopsis sp. NPDC058278
CCACGCACCGACCAGGCGCAGCGGAACACTCAAGACTTCCTTCTCCCGCTCACTGGTGAACGAGCCGTAGTAAGCGGACAACCTGTCCTCAGCACCAACCGACATAGCGTTCTCCTAATCCGAAGGCTTCCCACAACAATTGTGCGGTCGGCGGAACCGTCATTTTCTCGGTTCTTGCTTGCTCAAAGGAGCCTGATCAGGTCAGCCGCTTTCTCGCCGATCGCGATGGCCGCCGCGTTCGGCTGGCCGCGGCCCACCTTCGGCATCACCGAGGCGTCGGCGACGCGCAGGCCGTCGACGCCGTGCACGCGCAGGGAAGCGTCGACGACGGTGCCGATGGCGCAGCTGCCCGAAGCGTGGAAGATCGAATGCGTCCAGCGGCGGACGTACGCGCGCAGGTCCTGGTCCGACTCCGATTCCGGGGCGCGGAAGAGTTCCTCGGTGTAGGGCCGCATCGCGGGCCGGCGGGCGATGTGCAGGCCCATCCGCAGCGCCTCGACCGCGGTCACCATGTCCGCTTCTTCGAGCAGGTAGTTGTGCACGATCCGCGGTTTCGACGTCGGGTCCGCCGAAGCGAGCGTCACGCTGCCCCGGCTTTCCGGGGTCAGCAGCGCCGGGCCGCAGGAGATCGCGTGCGCGGTCGGGAACGCCAGGCCACTGTCGACGAACATGATCGGGGCCGCGAAGAACTCCACGTCCGGGGCCGGGATGCCGGACCGGGTGCGCGCGAACCCGCCCGCTTCCGGGCCGTTCGACGCGGTCGGGCCGGTGCCCTCCTCGACGAACCGCCGGATGTTCTGCGGTTCCATCGCGGTCAGCAGGCTGACGGGCTGCGAGTGCGTGAAGGTCAACGGCACCAGCGCGTGGTCCTGCAGGTTCTGCCCGACCTCCGGCAGGTCCGCCACCACCGGGATGCCGAGCATCCCCAGCTGCGCGGCCGGCCCGACGCCGGACAGCATCAGCAGCTGCGGCGAGTTGTACGCGCCCGCCGAGAGGATGACCTCCCGGTCCGCGCGGATCGTCAGCTCTTCGTCGAGCCGCTGCCCGGCGACGCCCACCGCGCGGCCGTGCTCGATCAGCACCCGGTGCGCCTGGAAGTTCGTCTCGACGGTCAGGTTCGGCCGCCCCAGCGCGGGGCGGAGGAACGCCACCGCCGTGCTGCACCGGCGCCCGTCGCGCGTGGTCACCTGGAAGAACCCGAAGCCGTCCTGGTTCTTCCCGTTGAAGTCGTCGTTGGCCGGCAGCCCCGCTTCGACGGCGGCGTCCACGAAGGCCTGGGCGCTCGGGTTGTTCGACCGTCCATTGGAGACGGTCAGCGGCCCGCCGGTCCCGTGGAACTCGTCGGCGCCGCGCTCGTTGTCCTCGGACCGCTTGAAGTACGGCAGGATCTCGTCGTAGGTCCAGCCCGGCGTCTCCCACTCGTCGAAGTCGAGCCGGTTGCCGCGCGCGTAGATCATCGCGTTGAGCGAACTCGTCCCGCCGAGCACGCGCCCGCGCGGCAGGAACACCCGCCGCCCGTTCAGCGCGGGCTCGTCGTGGCTGTCGTAGTCCCAGTCGTAGCGGGTGCGGAACAGCGTGGCGAACGCCGACGGCACGTGGATGTTCTCGGCGTTGTCGGCCGGGCCCGCTTCCAGCAGGCAGACCTTGACGTCCGGATCTTCGGACAGGCGCGCGGCGAGCACGCAGCCCGCCGAGCCCGCACCGACGATGACGTAGTCGTACATGGGCGTCTCCCGGCGCGGATCAGATGTAGAGGGTGTTCGGTTCGAGGCCCGCGAGCACCCGTCCGTACAGCTCGAACGCGGTGGGCGGGTACATCAGGGCGTGCAGGTTGGCGGTGGTGACGTTGCGCGCGATGCGCTGGATGGCCACCGACTCGTAGATCGACGAACCGCCGCTGGCCCCGAAGAGGAGGTCGACGGCCTCCTTGGCGAGCCGGCACACGACGCCGACGTCGGCGCGGGCCCGGGCGCGCTCCTCGATCTTCCACGGCTCGCCGGCCGCGGACTTGGCGTCGAGCAGGTCGGCGACCCGGTAGCTGTGGAACTCGGCCTGGTCGATCTTCAGCGACGCCTCGGCCAGCTGCAGGTGCGTGATCGGCGCTTCGCGCTGGTCGTCGTAGCTGGTGTAGGTGATCTTCCGGCCCGGCAGGCGCTCCATGAACGCCTCCATCGCGCCGCGCGCCATGCCGAGCACGCTGCCGACGGTGGTGGCCGCGGCGACCGCGAGCAGCGGCGCTTTGTACATCGGCAGGTCCGCGTTGAGCGCCGACGCGTACTGCTCCTGCAGGATCGCGGGCAGCGGGAGGGTTCGCTCGGCGGGGACGAACAGGTCCTTCGCGACGGTGGTGACGCTGCCGGAGCCGCGCACGCCCATGGTGTGCCAGTCGTCGACGATCTCGACGTCGGAGATCGGGACCAAGCCCATGACCGGCATCATCTGGCCGTCCGGCAACGGGGTGAGCGCGATGATTTCCTGCCAGTGGCTGTGCAGCGCGCCGCTGATGAAGCCCCACTTGCCGTTGACCAGGTACCCGCCGTCGACCGGCGTCGCCATCGCGCTCGGGCTGAGCGTGCCGCAGACGCGCACGTCCGGCGTCCGGTACACCTCGTCCTGCACGGAGTCGGGGAACAGGCCCACCATCCAGCCGGGGATCCACCACACCTGCTGCGTCCAGCCGACGGCACCGTCGCCGCGGCCGAGCTCGGCGGCGACCTCGACGACCGTGCGCGCGCTCGCCTCGTAACCGCCGTAGCGGCGCGGGACGCGCATCTTGAAGAACCCGGCCGCGCCCAGCCCTTCGACGACCTCTTCGTGCAACCGCCGGTTCTCCTCCGACCACTGGGCGTGCTTCCGGAGCAGGGGCACCAGATCGGTCGCCCTGCTGACGAGTTCTTCGTGGCTCGGCACGTCGGTCACTGGGGTCCTCCTCGGTCGATGGCCGTCTCCCAACGTCGCACCGGCCCCCGCGCGGAGCGTCTCCAGCGTTGCGCGACGGGCGCAATCATGAAGACGCTGCCCGCGCTCACGCGGTGTGAGGATTCCTTCAGCCCGAGGAGAGGACGTCCATGAGCAGTCATGTCGGAGACCGCGCGATCGTGCTCGGCGGCAGCATGGCGGGGATGTTCGTCGCCAGGGTGCTGTCGGACGTCTTCACCGAGGTGCTGGTCGTCGACCGCGACGCGCTCGCCGGTGTGCGGGAAGGCCGCCGCGGTGTGCCGCAGGGCCGGCACGCGCACGGCCTGCTGGCGCGCGGCCAGGAGATCCTGGAGGACTTCTTCCCCGGCTTCACCGCCGAGCTGATCGCCGCGGACATCCCGGTCGGCGACCTCGGGGGGCAGGTCCGCTGGTACTTCGACGGGCACCGGATCCGCCCGTCCGACACCGGCCTGCGCCTGGTCGGCGTCGCCCGTCCGGTGCTGGAGGACCACGTGCGCCGGCGCGTCCGCGCGATCCGCAACGTGACCTTCGTGGACAGCACCGACGTGATCGGCCCGGTCGCGGTGGCCGGCCCGGACCGCGTCACCGGCGTCCGCGTGCAGGGCCGCGGCCCCGGCGCCGTCGAAGAGGTGCTCGACGCGGACCTCGTCGTCGACGCCACCGGCAAGGGCTCGCGCGCACCCGGCTGGCTCGCGTCCCTGGGCTACGGGAACGTCGAAGAGGACCGCGTCAAGGTCGGGCTCGCCTACACCAGCCGCAGGTACCGCTTCGACGTCGACCCGTTCCGGGGCGACATGTCGATAAACCCGGTCGCCACCCCCGCGAACCCGCGCGGCGCGTTCCTGCACACCCTGGGCGGCGGCCTCGGAATGCTGTCGCTCACCGGCATCCTCGGCGACCACCCGCCCACCGACGAGGAGGGCTTCCTCGCCTTCGCGAAGTCGCTGCCGGTGCCCGATGTCCACGACGCGATCGTGGACGCCGAGCCGATCGGCGCCCCGGTCACCTTCAAGTACCCGGCCAGCCAGCGCCGCCGCTTCGAGAAGCTGCCCCGGCTTCCCCGGGGGTTCCTGGTCGCGGGCGACGCGGTGTGCTCGTTCAACCCGGTCTACGGCCAGGGCATGGCATCGGCGGCGTTGCAGGCGCTGACCCTGCGCGAGCACCTCCAGGCCGGCATCCCCGACCCGCGCGCGTTCTTCAAGGACATCGCGAAGGTGGTCGACGTGCCGTGGGAGATCTCCGCCGGCGGCGATCTCGCGTTCCCGGCGGTCGAGGGCAAGCGCACGCTGAAAGTCCGGATGGGCAACGCCTTCACGGCGCGCCTGCAGACCGCGGCCACCCACGACGCCAGGCTCGGCGAGGCGTTCCTGCGCGTGGCCGGGCTGGTCGACCCGCCGCAGAGCCTGATGCGCCCGAGCATGGTGCTCCGCACCCTCCGCACCCCGCGCACCCCCGCCGGGGACAGCCGGCCGGAGCCCGGCCCCCGGCTCCGCCGCGCAGCCTGACACTGGAGTTGACCATGAGCAAGGAAAAGACGCCCGGTCTGCGCGGTGTGCTGACCACACCGAAGATCGTGCTGCTGGTGGTGGCGGCCGCCGCGCCGCTGGCCGCGGTGGTCGGCACGGTGCCGCTCGCCTTCACCCTGGGCAACGGCGCGGGCGTGCCCGCGGTGTTCGTCTTCGCCGGGATCGTGCTGCTCTGCTTCTCGGTGGGGTATGCGGCGATGAGCCGCCGGGTGGTCAACGCGGGCGGCTTCTACACGTACTTCTCGCTGGGCATCGGCAAACCCCCGGCCGTCGCGGGCGGCCTGGTCGCGGTGCTGTCGTACAACGCGGCGTCGATCGGCCTGGCCGGGACCTTCGGCTACTTCACGAAGCTGACGGCGGACGCCTACGGGCTCGTTCTCCCGTGGGAAGCTTGGTCGGCGCTGGCGATAGCGGTCGTCGCCGTGCTCGGGTACCGGCAGATCGACGTCTCCGCCAAGGTGCTCGCCGTGCTGATGGTCGCCGAGATCGGCGTGCTCGCGATTCTCGACGTCTTCATCATCGGCCACAAGGGCGTGCAGGCGCTGCCGCTGACGGCGTTCCAGCCGTCCACCGTGTTCACCGGCGCCATCGGCGTGACGATGATGTTCGCCTTCATGTCGTTCATCGGCTTCGAATCCGCGTCGCTCTACGGTGAAGAGGCGAAGGACCCGCGCAAGACGGTTCCGCGGGCGACGTACGCGTCGGTCGTCGTGATCGCCGCCTTCTACGCGCTGACCAGCTGGGTGGCGGTCGGTGGCATCGGCGCGGACCAGGTGCCGCAGGTGGCGGGGGAGCAGCTCGGCGGGTTGTTCCTCACGCTGGGCTCCGACTACGTCTCACCGGTGCTCGGCTCGGTGATGCAGGTGCTGTTGTGCACCAGCACGCTCGCCGCGCTCCTCGCGCTCCACAACGCCACCAACCGCTACACCTTCGTGCTGGGCCGGGAACGGGTGCTCCCCGGCTGGCTCGGCGGGGTGCACGCGAAGCACGCGTCACCGCACCGCGCCAGCATCGTCCAAAGCGTCCTGACGGTCGTCGTGGTGGGAGCGTTCGCGGCCGGCGGGCTCGACCCGTACACGAACCTCGCCACCAGCCTGCTCGGAGTGGGGACGCTCGGGATCGTGGTGCTGCAGGCGTTCGCGGCCGTCTCCGTGATCGGGTTCTTCCGCAAGCGCCCGGACGGCCACTGGTGGCGGACCAAGCTCGCCCCCGCGCTCGGCGCGCTCGGGCTCGGTGCGTCGGCGGTCCTGCTGGTGACGAACTTCCCGCTGCTGACCGGGACCGACAGCGCCGTGGTCAACTCGCTGCCGTGGCTGTTGCTCGCGGTCGCCGTCGCCGGCGTCGGTTATGCCTTGTGGCTCAAGGCTAACAGGCCGGAGCGGTACGCGGGGATCGCTGTCGCCGAGGTCCGCTCCGGCCACCTCGAGCTCGTGCGCGAGCCCGAGCCGAAGCCCGGCGAACTGGCCGCCTGACGCGCATCTCCGCCAGACGCTCCCCGTGCCCAGCCCGTTGCAGACTTCAACCATGGAGGACCGGATGTACGACTACGTGATCGTCGGCGCGGGTTCGGCGGGCTGCGTGCTCGCGGCGCGCCTTTCCGAGGATCCGGACGTCACGGTGTGCGTGATCGAGGCAGGCTCGTACGACACCGCGGAGAACATCCACATCCCCGCCGCTTTCGGCGAGCTGTTCCGCACCCGCTACGACTGGGACTACGACACCCACGAGGAGCCGGAGCTCAACCGCCGCCGCATCTTCCACCCGCGTGGCAAGGTGCTCGGCGGCACCAGCTCCATCAACGCGATGCTCTACCTGCGTGCCAACAAGCTCGACTACGACGGCTGGGGCCAGCCGGGCTGGACCTACGACGAGATCCTGCCGTACTTCAAGCGGTCCGAGGACAACGAGCGCGGCGCCGACGAGTTCCACGGCACGGGCGGCCCGATGTCCGTTTCGGACGGCCGTTCGAAGAACATCCAGTCGCGGGCCTTCATCGAGTCCGCGCTGCAGGCGGGGTTCGACGAGAACACGGACTTCAACGGCAAGACCCAGGACGGCTTCGGCTTCTTCCAGGTCACCCAGCGCAACGGCCGCCGGTGCAGCACCGCCGTCGCGTACCTGCACCCCGCGCTCGGCCGCCCGAACCTGACCCTGGAGACCCACCTCCAGGTGCACCGCGTGCTGATCGAGGACGGCCGCGCGGTCGGCGTCACCGGGCACCGCGGCGACGACATGGTCACCATCCGCGCCGAACGCGAAGTCATCCTCAGCGGCGGCGCGTACAACTCGGCGCACCTGCTGATGCACTCCGGCATCGGCCCGGCCGACCACCTGAACCTGCTGGGCATCGACGTGCAGGTCGACAACCCCGAGGTCGGCGCGAACCTGCAGGACCACCCGATCGTGCCGCTGATCTACAGCCACGACCTGCCGGTCAGCCTGCTGATCGCCGAAGAACCCCAGTACCTCAAGGAGTTCGAGGAGCACGGCACCGGCCCGCTCACCTCGAACGGCCCGGAGTGCGGCGGGTTCGTCCGCACGGACTCCGGCCTGCCGGCGCCGGACGTCGCGTTCTTCACCGGCCCGCTGATGTTCGCCGACAGCGGCCTGGGCCTGCCGACCGGGCACGCGATCACCTACGGCCCGGTGCTGCTGACCCAGGGCAGCCGCGGTGCGGTCACCCTCGACTCCAACGACCCGACCACCAAGCCGAAGATCCAGCACAGCTACTTCAGCGCCGACGGCGACCTGGACGTGGCCGTCGCCGGGGTCCGGATCGGCATGGAGATCGCGCGCCAGCAAGCACTTTCGCCGTACACGAAGACGCACTACCGCGCGCCGGAGTCCGATTCGGACAAGGACGTCCGCGCGTACGTCCGGGCATACACGCACTCGATCTTCCACGGCACCGGCACCTGCTCGATCGGCAAGGTCGTCGACCCCGAACTGCGCGTCAAGGGCGTCGACGGCCTGCGCGTCGCCGACGTGTCCGTGATGCCGACCCCCGGCCGCGGCGCACCGAACGCCACCGCGATCGCCATCGGCGAGAAGGCGGCCGACCTGCTGCTCGGCCGTCCGGCACTGCCCAAGTCCCCGGCGTAGAACTGGAGAAGCACGTGACCATCTCACCTCAGACTCCGTCTGTCGCCGAGGCCGCAGCCGAGCTGGAGAAACTCGACCGCCGGCACCTGTTCCGCTCGATGCAGCGCGGGGACATCCACGACCGCGTGGTGATCGTGCGCGGCGAGGGCTGCACCGTGTGGGACGCGCGCGGCAACGAGCTGCTCGACGCGGCCGGCGGCGGCGTCTGGCACTCGCCGCTCGGCCACGGCCGCAAGGAGCTGGCCGAGGTCGCCGCGAAGCAGATCACCGAGCTGGAGTACTTCACCAGCCTGCTGGAGTTCTCCAACGACAAGGCGATCCACCTCGCCGCGCGCATCGCCGGGCTGGCCCCGGAGGGGATCGACCGGGTGTTCTTCACCAGTGGCGGGTCCGAGTCGGTGGAGACCGCGATCAAGGCGGCGCGGCTGTTCCACCACCGGCGTGGCGAGCCGGACCGCACGTGGATCCTGTCGCGGCACTACTCGTTCCACGGCGCCGCCTACGGCAGCGGCACGGCGACCGGTTTCCCCCCGATGCAGGAGGGAGTCGGCCCGAACCTGCCGCACGTGGAGAAGCTGACCCCGCCCAACTCGTACCGCCCGGAGATGTTCGGCGGCCAGGACCAGACCGACTTCCTGCTCGCCGAGCTGGAGCAGACGATCGAGCGGATCGGTGCGGGCAACATCGCCGCGATGATCGGCGAGCCGGTCATGGCGGGCGGCGGCGTCCTCGAACCGCCGGCCGACTACTGGCCGCGGGTGCGCGAAGTCCTCTCACGCAACGGGATCCTGCTGATCGCGGACGAGGTCGTCACCGCGTACGGCCGGGTCGGCTCGTGGTTCGAGTCGGAGGTCCGGGGCATGCGCCCGGACATGATCACCATGGCGAAGGGCATCGCGGGCGGATACATCCCCCTCGGCGCCACGCTGATGACCGACGAGATCGCCGACGGCCTGCTGGAGACCGGCGGGTTCTTCCACGGCTACACCTTCCAGGGCCACCCGGTGGCCTGCGCGCTCGGTCTCGCCACCATCGACATCATCGAGCGCGAGCAGCTGGTGCCGAAGGCGCACACCATCGCGGATTGGCTGCGCACCGGCCTCGCCCCGGCCGCCGACCTGCCCACCGTCGGCGACATCCGCGTCGTCGGCTCGCTCGCCGGGCTGGAGATGGTGAGCGACCGAGAGCACAAGATCCCGCAGGAGTGGGCGCCGGTCGAGCGCGTCTGCTTCGAGATCCGCAAGCGGCACGGCGTCATCGCCCGGCCGTACGGGCACATGCTCGTCCTCGCACCCCCGCTGGTGATCACCGAGGCCGAGGCCCGCCGCGCCACCGACGCCGTCATCGACGTCGTCTCCCGCTTCCGCGCCGACGGCAGCCTCGCCGACTGAGGGAGGACCGTGGTGAGCACGTCCGAGTCCCCGCTGACGGAGATCCAGTACGCGTACTGATCGGTCGCGGTCCCGCGCGCCTGGCTTCGAACTCGAAGGCAGGCTGGACCCGGACGTGCTCAGCCGGCCGGCGGCGCCGTGATCTCGAACGGCGGCACTTCGGCGCGCAGCATTTCGTGCCTGCGCATCAGGGTGCAAACTGCTCGCCGACCAAGACGAAGTCCTTGCCTCCCAGGAGAACTCGACGGCAGCACTCCGGACGTCGGCCCCCGGCGCCACAGTGGAATCAGCGCACTCGCCCGAACCGGCTGTCGCGGGTATTCGCGCCTCTGCCGGCCAACGGCTCAGGCGGCCTCCGATGTGGACGATCCCGCGTGATCGGCGGGTTGCTGCCGGCTTTCCATCGGCAAGCGGTCGGCTGCCTCTGGCCGTGGTGCTCCCGACCTGGCGGGATGGCCGTCGCCGGGCGCCGGGGACTGGACAGCGATCGCCCGGGCCGTCAGGTGCTGCAGCTTCGTGAGGTGCCGTTGGACGAGCCCTGCGCGCCGTGCTTCGTCCATCGCTGCGCGCGTGACGCTGTTGGTGCGCCGGCGCCGATGCCGTCCACCGGCTTCGGTGTGGTCCATGGTGGTGTCTCCGCCTCCTTTGCCGGGGAAACGTGTCCCTCGATCGTGTTGTTGCCGCTCGATCCGCGGATCATTGCTGGGCGTGATCGCCCGATTGCGGGGAAGCGCGAACGGCGGATTTGCCCGCCGGTAACAAGGCTGTCTCGATACGAACTCGGCCCGGGTTCGTTGGGCCACCTGGCCGCTCGCGCGATGGGTCGTCCGGACCTGTGCGTGCCGTGAGGGAAAACGGGCCGTCACCGTCCACAGTGGGAGCGCGACGGCGGGAAAAGCGAGCTGCGATGTGGGCCCGGTCACGTGTCCCGGGCACGTCGTGCGCGACCGCGCACGACGTTTTCCCTGGTGGCGCCCCCGGCAGGACTCGAACCTGCGACCTAGAGATTAGAAGGCTCTTGCTCTATCCAGCTGAGCTACGAGGGCCCGCGCCGACGACCTGTCCCGCCCGTGCCGGTCGCCCGGCCCCGGCAGCTTAGTCGTCGCCATCCTCTCGATCGTTCGACACCGGCGAATCGTTTCAGGTCTCGTTCGACTTGATTCGAAAAAACTCGGCGATGCCGATGTCACGGCGGCGCAACGCTCCGACGCGCGAGCGTGACGGCACGGCCACGAGCGGCGGTGGTGTGGACCACGGCCGCCACTCGGTCGGGTGAGACGGCGGCCGGGTGGGAGGAGGAGGACGTGCGGAAAGGCGCCTCAGCCGGGGGAATCGAGGACCCGGCGGACGGCTGCGTGGCTGGTGGTGGGGCGAAGAGCATGGCTGCGTCGGCCTTTCCGAAAGCGGGGCGGTGGTCGCCAGTGGACTTCGGCCGGTGTGGCCGATGCCGTGGTGGCGACGGGGCTCGTTGTGTGCGAACGGTTGCTGTGGGTGGTCTGCCCGGCTGGTGCGGCGCCTCCCGGCCTCGTTGCGCCCGGGTGGGCCGCCCGGGGCGAGCGGTCGGTGTGGCCCCGATTTCGCGTGAGCTGGTCGGCTGGCCGCGGCGGGTTCAGCTGCCTGCCTCGGCTGGCTGCGTCCGGCGAGGTCCGGATGGGCGGGTTGCGAGGGCCGGGCATGCTGCCCGGCCCGGGGGCCCTGTGGGTTGGTGGGTCGGAGCGTTTGGGTTGTGAGGGTCGGGCAGGTTGCCGGGCTCGGGATCCGCGGTGGGGGGCGTGCAGGCGGGGTGGGTTGTGAGGGTCGGGCACGCTGCCGGGCTCGGGACCCGCGGTGGGACGGGGCCACGCGCACAGGCCGGGTGGGTTGTGAGAGTCAGGCACGCCGCCGGGCTCGGGACCCGTGGTCGGACGAGTCGGAGCGCGCAAACGAGGGCGGATTGTGAGGGCGGTGGGCAGGCGGCCGGGGCCAGGAACTCAGTGGTGCCGGGAACGCTCCCGGCGGCGGTGAAGTCCGTGCGGCCTGCCGGGAAAGTGGGGCCCGTGGGCGCGCCCCGCCGCTGGGGTGCGCCCACGGGTGGGGCCGCTTTCGGGGGAGCGGCCCCGGTCGGGCCCGGCCGCCGCCGCGAGCCGGCTCCCCCCTTGGAGCGGGCGGCTGTGCGGGCCCGGGTCAGTGCGTCACTGCGTCACTCCCAGATCTGGATGCCGCGGACCAGGAAGGGTGCGTCCGGGACGAACGTGCCGCCACCCGGATAGGTGACGAAATCTCCCTCGGTCGAACATTCCTCGTCCTGGTACACCGTGACGTCGCGGGTCATCAGGTTCGCGAACGATGACCCGTCGAATCCTTCGGGCAGTGGCAGGCATTCCTCGGTATTGGCCGTGCGCAGGTCGAAACGCTGGATTTTGCCCGCGTAGGCGTCGGACGGCCACAGGCAGAACTCGCCCTTGCGGCAGCCCGGATCGGTGCTCGCGTGGGCGGCTCCGACGCTGGTCAGCAGGCCGACCATGGCCAGGACCACGATGTGCGGCAGGCGGGAACGAAGACGACGTGAAGACATGGTGGATTTCCCCTCCGGAATCGCGGCTTTCGTGGTGGCCGCGGTGAACGTGTGATTCCAGATTGGCGGGCGGGGGTGGGTTTGTCAGCCCGTTGTTTTGATTCTGTGGACAACTGGCCGGCGGCGGAGCAGTTGTCCACAGGTGCAACAAAAGGCCTCGCAAACGGCCGGAGATGGTGCTAGACCGGCCCCGTGCTGCCGCGCACCACGAGCGAAACCGGCACCTCGACCGGCGCCGGTGCCGAACCGTCGTCCAGCAGGCCCAGTGCGAGCTCCCCGGCGATCCGGCCCTTGGCCACGAGGTCCTGCCGGACTGTGGTCAGCGGCGGCGAGGACCACGACGCCGGCGGGCTGTCGTCGAAACCGGCCACCGACAGCTCACCCGGCACGCTGATCCCCAGCTCGCGGGCCGCGGCGAGCACCGCCAGCGCGAGCTGGTCGGACATGCACAGCACCGCCGTCGGCCGCGGCGCCGCCCCGAGCAGCGCGAACGCGCCGGCCATCGCGCTCTCCGCGCTCAGCCCGGCGGCCTCCTCGACGACGACCTCGCACGACCCCAGCTCGTCCAGGTAGCCGCCCAGCCGTTCGCGGACGTCGTGGAAGGGCGCGGCCGCGGCCTCGGCCACGGTCAGCCGGCCCCCGCCGGGCCGCAGGTGGCTGCACGCGGCGAAGATCCCGAACCGCCGGTGCCCCAGGTCCAGCAGGTGCCGCGCGGCCAGCGCCGCCCCGAGCCGGTCCGCGCAGCCGACCCGCGCCGTGCCGGGCAGCAGCGGCTGGTCGATCACCACGAGGGGCAACCCCCGCGCGCGCACGGCTTCCAGCGAAGGAGCGCCGTCGGGCAGCGAGTACACGATCGCGATGTCGGCTTGGGCGGTGAGCACGCGGTCCGCGGGCGGCCCGCCGTGCTCGCCGCCGGGCAGGAGCAGCAGCGCGTGCCCGCGCGGGTCGATCACCCGCGCCAGCGCGTCCAGCGTCAGGTACAGCGCGGGATCGGAGAACGCCATCGACAGCGACGTGTCCAGCAGGACCGCGATCGCGCCCGTGCGGCTGGTCGCCAGGCTCCGCGCCGTCGGGTCCGGACCGGGGTAGCCCAGCTCGGCCGCCACCCGCAGGACCTGGTCCCGGAGCCGGGCGGACAGCTGGTCGGGCCGGTTGTAGGCGTTCGAGACGGTGGCGCGCGAGACGCCGACGGCGCCGGCGACGTCGTCGAGCGTGGGGCGGCGGCGCCGGGTCATCCGCGCAGTCTAACCACCGGCCGGTGGACTTTCTGAAGCGCTTAAGTCACGCTGGGAGCACGAAAGGGGGACCCATGCGGGACCGGATCGCGGTGTTCACCGTGTTCGCCCTCAACGGGCTCGCGCTGGGGTCGTGGGCGTCGCGCACGCCCGCGCTGACCGCGCAGGTGCACGCCTCACCCGGGGTGTTCGGCCTGGCCCTGCTCGGTGCCAGCGTCGGCATGCTCGCCGCCGCCTCGGTGTCCGGGCGGCTGATCGAACGGGCCGGCGCCCGGGCGGTCGTCGCCGGGAGTACCGCGATGGCCGCCGGTTCGCTGGTGCTGATCGGCTTCGCGCCCACCGTCCCGCTGCTGGCCGGGGCGCTGCTGGTGATCGGCGCGAGCGTCGGGATGCTCGACGTCGCGATGAACGTCGCCGGCGTCGCTGTCGAACGCCGGCTCGGCAAGCCGGTGATGTCCGTGTTCCACGCGGGGTTCAGCTTCGGCGCGCTTGCCGGTTCGCTGGCCGCCGGCCTCGCCGCCGGCCACGGCTGGTCCCCGGCGCGGCACCTCACCGTGGCCGCCGTCGTCGCGGTCCTGGTGCTGGCCGGGGTGATCCGGGCCGTTCCGGGCATCCGTCCCGAGCACGCCGAAGCACCCGTCGGCACGCCGGCGCGGGCGCCGATCCGGCGGCCGGTGCTGTGGCTGCTCGCCGCGGTCGCGTTGTGCTCGGCCATCGCCGAGGGTGCGTCGTCGGACTGGTCGGCGCTGCTGATGACGGTCGAGCGCGGGGTCGGCCAGGGCGCCGCGGCCCTCGCGTTCGCGGGATTGCAGCTGGTCATGGGCTTGACCCGGCTGGCGGGCCCGTGGGCGCAACGCCGGTTCGGCCCGACGCGCTGCCTCGCCGCGGGCGCCACCCTCGCCGCGGCCGGCCTGGTCGCCGCGGCCACCATCCCGGTCGCCGCCGTCGGCTACGCCGGGTTCGCGCTGGCCGGCGCGGGCCTCGCCGCGTCCTTCCCGCTTGCGCTCAGCCTCGCCGGGGACGCCGGGAAGCGCGGCGACGGCACCGGCGGCGAACGCGAGATCGGCTTCGTCACCGCTGTCGCCTACACCGGCTTCCTGGGCGGCCCGCCGATCGTCGGCGGCATCGCGCAGGCGACGGACTACGACGTGGCGTTCGTCTTCGTCGCGCTCGTCGCGGCGTTGATCCTGCCCGCCGCGGTCGCCGCCCGGCGGTCGCGACGGCGTGAGGACGCGGAAGCCATGGTCGGCCGATAGCCGTTCCGGGTCCGAAATCCGTGCCGCGGCCCGCATTTCCGCCACGGCGCGGGCGTTGACAGTCCTCTGGTGCGCGAGGCAAGCTGAACCCCGTCGGTAAACTGAAATGAATACGGCGACGTTTCAATTTCAGGTCGGCTGATCGAGGTAGGGGCCTTGATCCGGGGAGGACGTCGTGAGGGTTGTACTGCTCGGCGGCGCGGGGGCGCTCGCCGGCCGGGGCGGGCGGTTCGGTGGCACGGGACTGACGCTGGTGCGGGACGCCGTGCCACGGCTCGTGCTGGTGCCGGTCGCGTTCCGGCTGGCGCTGTTCCTGCAGGCCGTCTGGTCCGGTGGCCCGCTGAGCGCGCCGGTGCTCTGGGTCGCGATCGCCCTCTACCTGGTGCCGAACCTCTTCGAAGTCGCTTGGGTCTTCCGCCGGGCCACCGGGATCCGGCCGGTACTGGCCGCCGATACCGCGTACACGCTCGTGACGAGCTTCGCCGCCGCCGTGTTCGCGGCGCAGTCACCCGAGCTGCTCGCCCTGACCTGGCCGAACATCATGGGCACGGTCATGGTCTGGACCCTGCTGCGCGGCGCGCCCGCCGGGGCGGTCGCGATCGCCGGCGCGCTGCTCCTGCGGTACGGCATGGCCGTGGTCTCCGGCACGTCGGCGCCCGCGACGTGGATCCTGCTCGCCCTGGTCGCGGCCGCCGCGACGGCGCTGGCCATCGTGCTGCTCGTCGCCGGGTCGATGCGGTTCGCGCTCGGGCTGGGCGAGCAGCGCGGCCGGGCCGCCGAACGGGAACGGCACCGCCGCGACGTCCACGACACCGTGCTGCAGGTGATGGAGTCCCTCGCGCTGCCCGCACCCGGGGACGCGCTCGACCCGCGGGGCAGCCTCGACCAGGTCCGCCGCACCGCCCGCGCGCAGGCCCTGCGGCTGCGGCTGAGCCTCGACGGCGACGCGCCCGCCGAGCCGGGCGGGCTCGAACACCGCCTCGGCGCGCTGGCCGTCGAGATGACGGCCGACGGTCTCCGCGTCGACCTCGTGGTGCTCGCCAAGCCCACTGACGTCCCCGAAGCCGTCGTCAACGCCCTTCACGACGCAACCCGCGAAGCACTGCGAAACACCTTGAAGCACGCAAGAACGGCGAAGGCCGTGGTGTGCCTCGAAGAACGCGAAGACGTCGTCACGGTGTCCGTGCGCGATCACGGCACCGGCTTCGACCTCGGCGCGAGCCGTGCCGGGTTCGGCATCGAGAACTCGATCCACGCCCGGATGGCCGAGATCGACGGCGCCGCGCGCATCGACTCGGCGCCCGGCCACGGCACCCGCGTCGTGCTGACCGCGCCGCTAAAGCTGGGTTTCCCCGTCGGGTGAGTCCCGCCACTGGGCGAACGGGCGGTCCAGCGCCCACTTGCCGTCCTGCTCTTCGAGGACGCGGTATTCGCAGGTCACCGGGTTGGACAGGGACTCGAACAGCTCGATGCTCCAGCCGAAGAGCCGCCGGCACAGCAGCCGCAGCGTGAGCCCGTGGGAGACGATCAGGACCGTCTCCGGGTGAGATTCCTCGCGCATCCGCAGGTCCGAGAGGAACGCCGCGACGCGGTCGTCGACGTCCGCGCCCGACTCGCCGAACGGCAGCCGGTAGAAGAAGTGCCCGAACTCGTGCCGCCGCGCCTTCTGGATCTCCTGCTCGGCCGGGTCCTGCAGGTTGCCCCAGTCCTGCTCGCGCAGCCGCGGCTCCTGGACCAGCCGTTCGCACGACGCCTGGATGTCCAGCAGCCGCAACGTCTGCCGGGTGCGCAGGTACGGGCTGACGTACACCGCGGGCCGCGTGCCGTCGAGCAGCCGCGCGATCTCCGGCGCCACCGCGCGGGCCTCCTGCTCTCCCTTGGCGGTCAGCGGCAGCGCGTGGTCGGGGATCCGCGTGTAGGCGAGCTCGTCGACGTTGCCGAGCGACTCGGCGTGCCGCAGCAGGATCATCTTCACGGCTCCCATCCTGCCCGTCACACGGGCCTGACCGGGGCTGGGCATACCCTCAGGGGCGTGTCCGCGACGAAATCCGACGTCCCCACCCAGCGCCGGGCGAGCGTGCTGCCGCTGCTCGTGGTCGGTGTCCTGCTGGCCGCCGTGGTCGCGATCGGCTTGATCGCGCTCACCGGCGGGGCCGGTTACGCCATCGCCGGCCTGCCCGACCCGGGGCTGGTCACCAAGTACGGCATCACCGTCATGCGCGTGGTGTCCGAATCCGCGTCGGTGATCTGCGTCGGGTCGCTGCTGCTGGCCGCCTTCCTGGTGCCGCCGCAGAAGTCCGGGACGCTCGGGCCCGAGGGCTACGGCGCCCTGCGCGTGGCCGGGATCGCCGCCTGGGTGTGGTTCGCCGCGGCCCTGCTCTCCGTCGCCTTCACCGCCGCCGACACCGCCGGCAAGCCGTTCGGCGACGTCCTGGACCCGCAGACGCTGCTCGACCTCGTCGGCGCCATCGAACAGCCGAAGGCCTGGCTGTGGACGGCGCTGATCGCGATCCTCGTCGCGCTCGGCTGCCGGCTCGCGCTCTCCTGGGGCTGGACGGCGGTGCTGTTCTTCGCCGCTGTCGGCGGGCTGATCCCGGTCGCCGTCACCGGGCACTCCGCCAGCGGCGGCTCGCACGACGTCGCCACCAACAGCCTGCTGTTCCACCTGGTCGCCGCGGCCCTGTGGGTCGGCGGCCTGGTCGCCCTGCTGGCTCTGGGGTACCGGCGCGGGGGCCACCTGAGCCTGGCCGCGCAGCGGTTTTCCAAGCTGGCCCTGGTCTGCTGGATCGTGATGGCGCTCTCCGGCGCGGTCAACGCGCTGGTCCGGATCGGCCTCGACGATCTGTTCACCACCGACTACGGCCTGCTCGTCGTGGCCAAGACGGTGGCCCTGCTGCTGCTCGGGGTGTTCGGCCACCAGCAGCGCGAAAAGGGCGTCGCGAACCTCGTCGACGGCAAGGGCGGCGCCCAGCTGCTGCGCCTGGCCTCGGTCGAGATCCTGATCATGTTCGTCACCATCGGCATCGCCTCCGGGCTGGCCAGGACGCCACCGCCGGCGGACGCGATCACCCAGCCGTCCACCACCGAGCTGCTGCTCGGCTACGACCTCGACGGCGCGCCGACGGTGTGGCGGCTGCTCTTCGACACCCGCTTCGACCTGGTCTACGGCACGCTCGCGCTCGTTCTCGGCGGCCTGTACCTCGCCGGGGTCCGCCGGCTGCTGCGCCGCGGCGACACCTGGCCGGTGGGCCGCACGGTCGCCTGGATCGCCGGCTGCGTGGTGCTGCTGATCGCGACGTCGTCGGGTGTCGGCCGGTACGCGCCCGCGATGTTCAGCGTGCACATGGGCAACCACATGCTGCTGTCGATGGTGGCGCCGGTGCTGTTCGTGCTCGGCGGGCCGGTGACGCTCGCGCTGCGCGCCCTGCCGGCCGCGGGCAAGGACGCCCCGCCCGGGCCGCGCGAGTGGCTCGTCGCCTTCGTGCATTCGCCGGTGTCGAGGTTCCTCACCCACCCCGTGGTCGCGCTGCTGCTGTTCGTCGGCTCGTTCTACGCGCTGTACTTCTCCGGCCTGTTCGACACCGCCCTGAACTACCACTGGGCGCACCTGGCGATGAACGGGCACTTCCTGCTCGCCGGGTACGTCTTCTACTGGCCGGTGATCGGCGTCGACCCGTCGCCGCGGCGGATCCCGTACCTCGGCCGGCTCGGGATGATGTTCGCCGCGATGCCGTTCCACGCGTTCTTCGGCGTGATCCTGATGAGCAAGCAGACGGTCATCGGGCAGGCCTTCTACGGCCAGCTGCACCTGCCGTGGGTCACCGACCTGCTCGCCGACCAGCGGCTCGGCGGTGGCATCGCCTGGGCCGCCGGTGAGGTTCCGGTGCTGCTGGTGCTGATCGCGTTGCTGGTGCAGTGGTCGCGTCAGGACGAGCGCGAGGCGAAGCGGCGTGACCGGCGCGAAGCGGCGACGGGCGACGAAGAGCTGAACGCCTACAACGCGATGTTGAAGAACCTCGCCGAGGGCAAGCGACCCTCGGGTTCCAGTTGAGGTTGAGCCGCCGTCCGGGTGCCGGGAAAACGGCCGTTTCGGTACTCTCGGCGTGATCTCGGGCTGACATTCGGTAGTCCGACGGTGACCGGCGTCGAGCCGCGATCAGGTGCGCTCTACGATCGTGGGTATGGCCGAGTTCATCTACACCATGAAGAAGGTGCGCAAGACCGTCGGGGACAAGGTCATCCTCGACGACGTCAGCACCGCGTTCTACCCCGGCGCCAAGATCGGCGTGGTCGGGCCGAACGGTGCCGGTAAGTCCACCGTTCTCAAGATCATGGCGGGGATCGAGCAGGCCAGCAACGGCGAAGCGTTCCTCCAGCCCGGCGCCTCCGTCGGCATCCTCATGCAGGAGCCGGAGCTCAACGAGGAGAAGACCGTCCGGCAGAACGTCGAGGAGGGCCTCGGCGAAGTCAAGGTCAAGCTCGACCGGTACAACGAGATCGCCGAGCTGATGGCGACCGACTACAGCGACGAGCTGATGGAGGAGATGGGGCAGCTCCAGGAGGAGCTGGACCACGCCGACGCCTGGGAGCTCGACTCGACCGTCGAGCAGGCCATGGACGCGCTGCGCTGCCCGCCGCCGGACGAAGGCGTCTCGCACCTCTCCGGTGGTGAGCGCCGCCGGGTCGCGCTGTGCAAGCTGCTGCTGTCGGCGCCCGACCTGCTGCTGCTCGACGAGCCCACCAACCACCTGGACGCCGAAAGTGTCCTGTGGCTGGAGCAGTTCCTCTCCCGCTACGCCGGCGCCGTCCTCGCCGTCACCCACGACCGGTACTTCCTGGACAACGTGGCCCAGTGGATCATGGAGATCGACCGCGGCCGCGTCGTCGGCTACGAGGGCAACTACTCGACGTACCTGGAGAAGAAGCGCGAGCGCCTCGAGGTCCAGGGCAAGAAGGACCAGAAGCTCGCGAAGCGCCTGAAGACCGAGCTCGAGTGGGTGCGGTCCAACGCCAAGGCGCGGCAGACGAAGTCCCGCTCGCGCCTCGACCGCTACGAGGAGATGGCGGCGGAGGCGGACAAGCACCGCAAGCTCGACTTCGAAGAGATCCAGATCCCGCCGGGCCCGCGGCTGGGCAACGTCGTGGTCGAGGTCGAGAAGCTGCGCAAGGGCTTCGACGAGCGCGTCCTCATCGACGGCCTGTCGTTCGACCTGCCGCGCAACGGCATCGTCGGCGTGATCGGCCCGAACGGCGTCGGCAAGACCACGCTGTTCAAGACCATCGTCGGGCTCGAGGAGCCGGACGGCGGCGAGGTCAAGATCGGCGAGACGGTCAAACTGTCCTATGTGGACCAGAACCGCGGCGGGATCGACCCGAAGAAGACCGTCTGGCAGGTCGTCTCCGACGAGCTTGATTACATCCACGTCGGGCAGACCGAAATGCCGTCGCGCGCGTACGTCAGCGCGTTCGGCTTCAAGGGCCCGGACCAGCAGAAGCCGGCGGGCGTGCTCTCCGGTGGTGAGCGCAACCGGCTCAACCTGGCGCTGACGCTCAAGCAGGGCGGGAACCTGATCCTGCTCGACGAGCCGACGAACGACCTGGACGTCGAGACCCTGGGCTCGCTGGAGAACGCGCTGGAACAGTTCCCCGGCTGCGCCGTCGTGATCTCCCACGACCGGTGGTTCCTCGACCGGGTCGCGACGCACATCCTGGCCTGGGAAGGCACCGAAGAGAACCCCGCGCAGTGGTTCTGGTTCGAGGGCAACTTCGAAGGGTACGAGAAGAACAAGGTGGAGCGGATGGGCGCCGAGGCTGCTCGCCCGCACCGTGTCACCCATCGCAAGCTGACCCGCGACTGAGGGGGCGGGTTTCCCCGTGGAAGCCAGCAAACAGCACCGGACGGGCCCGTTCTCGCGCAGTGAGAGCGGGCGCTCCGCCAATGCCGGGGGAACCCTCTCCGCAGTCGGACGGCTGATCGAGCGGGCGGACGCCCTGTACCTGCGGGCGCCCGAGCTCGCGCTCGTCCTCGGCGAGCGCGCAGCCGCACTGGCCGAGGCGGCGAGCGCCGACGAGCAGTGGATCCGGGCCGAGAGCCTGGTCGTGTCCGCGCGCGTCCGGGTCGGCGACCGCCCGGGGACCGTCGGGCGCGCGGTCGCCGCCCTGCGCGCGGCCGAGCACGCGGGCTACGGCGACATCGCCGCGCGGCTGCGCATCGACCTCGCCGTCTGCGCCCGCAGCCTGGGCGTGCCGCTGACCGGCCTCGCCGCGTTGCGGCCGGTGCTCACGGATCCGGTGGTCTCGCCGGTGCACCGCGCGGCCGCGTTGTGCCACCTGGTGGGCTGTCTGGGCCAGCTCGGGCGCAAGGCGGAGCTCGACCGGGTGCTCGTCGAGGCGGACAAGCTCGTCGTCGGCGACGACTCGCTGGGTGCGGACACCCAGCTGCTGGTGCGGGCGCTGCTGCGCGTCGGCACGGCTGCCCACCGGCGGCGCCACGGCGACCTGACGGCGGCGGCCGACGCCGCCCGGACCGGCCTCGGCTTCCTCGAGAAGCTCGACAACCCGGCCGACGACGGCGGCCTCGTCCGCATCCGGCTGGTGCTGCTGCTGGTGAGCACGCTGCTCGACCGCGGCGACGCCGAAATGGCGTACGAGATCGCGGAGCCGGTGCTGGCCGAGCCGGTGCGGGCGGCGGGCGTCGCGCCGATGGGCTGGCTGCGGCTGGCCGTCGCGACGCGCGTCCACTTGCCCGCGGGGGCCGGCGAAGCGGCGATCGAGCTGGTCCGCGAAGCCGTGGCGAGCACGGACCGGCACGGGCTGTCGGCGATCACCGCGCGGTTGTGGCTGGAGCTGGCGCAGCTGCAGGAGCGGTTCGGGCAGGCGGAGGAGGCCATCGCGTGCCTGTACCGCTCGCGGGCGGCAGAGCAGCTGCACGCCCGGGCCCGGCGGCAGGCGTGCAGCGTGCTGGCCGGCGAGTTCGGCACGGGGCAGCCGGCCTCGGTGGACTTGGACGAGGTGCTGAAGGCGGTGCCGTCCGGGGCTTCGCCCCGAGCCGGGGGCGCCGCCACCCGGACCCCCGAAAGCAGCGTGCCGTCGCGGCCGGTCCCGGTCGCCGCGGCCGAGCCGGTTCCGGAGCCCGAGCAACGGACGCCGGCGTGGTCGTTCGGGCGGCCGCGGGTGACCGCCGATGCGGCCGAGACGACGTTGATGCCGGCGGTGCGGGACGAGCCCACGCCGCCGCCAGGACCCCGGCGGCCGGAGCCGATCGAGGTGCGCGCGCCGGAACGCAGGCCTGGGCCTGCCGAGCCGCGGTCGACGCGGGAGCCGGTCGCCTCGCGGCCAGGGCGAAAGGCGGAGCAGCCCGAGTCCGGTGAGCCGCGGCCGGTGTTCCGGTCGGGGGCCGCCGAGATGAGGTCGGTGCGGGGGCCGGAGCTTGCCGAGCCGCGGTCGGCTGGGCACGGGTCGGAGCTTGGTGAGTCGGCCGAGCGTGGGACTGGCCGGGGCTCGCAGCACGGGCCGGAGCTTGGTGAGTCGGCGGAGCTTGCGGCTGGCCGTGGGTCCGAGCAGCGGCAGGGGCTCGCTGAGTCGGTGGGGCGTGGGACTGGGCGGTCGGAGCGCGGTCCGGAGTTTGGTGAGTCGGCGGAGCTTGCGGCTGGGCGGGGGTCGGAGCACCGGCCAGGCCTCGCCGAGTCGATGGAGCGTGCGGCGGGCTGGGGTTCCGAGCATCGGCCGGAGTTTGGTGAGTCGGCCGAGCGTGGGGCTGGGCGGGGGTCCGAGCACCAGCCGGAACTTGGTGAGTCGGCGGAGCTTGCGGCCGGCTGGGGGTCGGAGCGCAGTCCGGAGTTTGGTGAGTCGGCGGGGCGTAGGCGGCGGCCGGAGCAGCGGCCCGAGCCTGGTGAGCCGCGGCCGGCCGAGCGTGGCCGGGAGCCGGACTTCGAGTCCGTGTCTTCCGGGCTGCGGCCGGAGGGTCGGCTGGAGCCGGGGCCGGAATACCGCGCCGAGCTTGCCGAGCCGGAGTACCGGTCCGAGCCGGCGGGGCGTAGGACCGAGCCTGCTGAGCCGCGGCCGGCGGAGCGTGAGCCGGAGCCGGACTTCCGATCGGAGTCGGCCGAGATGCGGGGCGGCCGGGAGGCCGTCGAAACGTCACCCGAGGCGGCGCCGCCCGCGGAACCCGGCAAGACCAAGTTCTCCTGGGCCGCGCTGGCCGAAGCGCGGCTGCGGGAGACCGCGGCCGAACGGGAATCGGCGCCCACTCGCGTCACGCCGGCGTTGCCGCTCGCGCCCGAGCCCGCCGCCGAGCGGGAACCGTGGGCGTCCGAGGGGCGGCGGCCGGAGCCGCAGCCGTCGACGCGCCACGACGCCGAGCACGGCTCGGAAGCCGCCCGTTCGGTGCTGGATCGCCTGGGCATCTCGGCCTCCGGGGGCGCCGGGGGCCGCCGCCGGGCGGAAGACGCCGACCGGCCGCGCGCCGAGGAACCGGCGCGTCCGGAGCCGGAGCTCGCCCCGCCGCCGCGGCCGGAGGACGAACCGCCGTCGGTGCCGGACTACCGCGAGGAAGCCGAGCCGTGGTTGCCGCGGCTGCGGATGCCACCGTCGCTGGAACCGATGGAGGACTTCGGCCACTGGACGCCGGCGACGGCGCCGTTCCCGGAGAGCTACGCCCGCGCGATCGCGGAGGACGAGCCCCCACCCGACGCCGGCCTCGCCGACCTGCTCGCCCGCGCCCTGGCCGAGCACCAGGCGGGCACGGCCAGCGCGGCGGCGCTGGTCAAGCAGCTCGACTCCCAGAACACGGGCCGCCGCAACGGCCACGGTCGCAACGGCCACGGCGCCGAGGTCCCGGACTCCCGCGGCCACAGCTCGCGCGACTGACCTGACCCACCTGGCCGCGCGGGGGCGCCCCCCGTTTTCCACGCTACCGGAGACCACCGACAGTTTTGCCGTCGTCCGCAAGTCCGGGGACCCACCCGGCGGCAAGTTCACCCCGGCCGGGGTCCAGTCGGTGAGACACCCCTGTTCGTCGCCGACCTGCCCCGGCCCGAACGCAGTGGGATCCGTCGCACCCCGGCGTCGCCGACCGGCCGACAGCGTTCGCCGAACGGCAGCGCGCCCGATCAACTGAACCGATCACGTTGGCCCCACGTCGGGTAACGTCCTCGGAGCACGGCTGGTCAGCGCCGCGCGGGAGCGCTGGAGCCAACCCGTCAGTAGCTTGACCGATCACGCGAATTCCAAGCCCCGGAAGGGTTTTCGCGGCTCGGGGAACCTCCGGGTCTTCATGTGATCCCGGATCGCGGCGCATTAGTGTGGGGTGGCCGGCTCAACGCCGAACCGGCGCGGTGCCACCTCACGCAAACTGGAGAGTTGCCTCAAATGAGCTCGACCGGAGTCTCGTCCCTACCCGGAACCGGAGCCGACGCCGAACCCGAATTCGGCGCTTCGCGCTCCCCGGCCAGCCCGGAGCAGATCAGGGACGACCTGATCGACTCCGCCGCCGGGCTGGCGCCGGAGATCGGTGAGCTCATCCGGCTCTACTACCGGCACATCCCGCCCGAAGAGATCGTCGGCGACGAACCCGTCAACCTGGTCGGCGCCGTGCGGTCGCACCTGCAGCTGGCCAAGCACCGGATGCCCGGCCGCCCGGCCGTGCGGCTGCTGAACCCGACCGTCGCCGAAGACGGCTGGGCCCGCGAAGCCACCGTCGTGCAGGTCGTCACCGACGACATGCCGTACCTGGTCGACTCGATCGCCGCGGAGTTCGCCCGGGACGGCGTCCAGGTGCAGCGGATCGTTCACCCGATCGTGGTGGTCACCCGTGACCTCACCGGCGAACTGCAGGAGGTCCACCCCGAAGCGGACCCGGCCGAGCCGCCCGCGAACTCGGCCGCCGAGTCGTGGATGTACATCGAGATCGACTTCGTCACCGATCGCAACCGGGCCCGCGAGCTCGACAACCGGCTCTCCAGCGTGCTGGGTGACGTCCGCGAGGTCGTCGAAGACGCCGAGAAGATGGCCCAGACGGCCTGCCAGCTGGCGAGCGAACTCGAGACGGCCCCGCCGCAGCTGCCCCAGGACGAGGTCGCCGAGGGCGCCCGCCTGCTGCGCTGGCTGGCCGACGGCCACTTCACCTTCCTCGGCTACCGCCGCTACGAGCTGATCGACAACCCGCACCCCGACTCGAACGACCCGGCCCTGCGCGCGGTCCTGGCCTCCGGCCTGGGCGTGCTGCGCCAGGACAGCCTCGCCGCCCGCGGCCTGACCGCCGGCCCGGACACCGCCGCCACCGCACTCGCGCCGACGCTGCTGGTGCTGACCCAGGCGAGCGCGCCCTCGACCGTGCACCGGCCGGTCTACCCGTACTACGTCGGCGTGAAGACCTTCGACGCCGAGGGCACCGTCACCGGCGAACACCGCTTCCTCGGCATGTTCACCACCACCGCGCTGCACGAGAACGTCCTCGACATCCCCGTCGTGTGCAAGCGGGTCCGCGAGGTCATCCACCGCGCCGGCTTCCCGATCGAGTCGTTCTCCGGCCAGCGGATGCTCGAGATCCTGCAGAACTGGCCGCGTGCCGACCTGTTCTCCGCCGACACCGACTCGCTCTACTCGACGACGACCGGCGCGATCACGCTCTCGGACCGCCGCCGGCTGCGGCTGTTCCTGCGCCGCGACCCCTACGGCCGCTTCTACTCCTGCCTCGTCTACCTCCCGCGCGACCGCTACACGACGCGCTCGCGGCTGGCGATGCAGGAAGTCCTGCTCGAAGAGCTCGAAGGCACCCAGCTCGAGTACAGCGCGCGGATCGGCGAGACCGTCCTGGCACAGGTGCACTTCGTCGTGCACACCGACCCCGCACGCCGCCTCGAGCCGGACACGCTCAAGATCCAGGACCGGCTGAACGACGCCGTCCGCACCTGGGACGACCGGATGGTCGAGGCGGTCCTCGACGAACGCCGTGAGCGCGCCGACGGCGGCGTCGCGGTCGGGATCGTCGGCGAGGAATCGGCCACCGAGCAGGGCCAGCGCTTCGCGATGGTCTTCCCCGAGGGCTACAAGGAGGACTTCACCGCCGAAGAGGCGCTGGCCGACCTCCGCTCGCTCGACTCGCTCACCGACGAAGGCGACCTCGCGCTTTCGTTCTACCAGCCCGCCGACGCCGGGCCGGGGGAGCGGCGCTTCAAGCTCTACCTGCGCGGCGAGGGCGTCACGCTCTCGAAGGTGCTCCCGGTGCTGCAGGCCATGGGCGTCGAGGTGGTCGACGAGCGGCCGTACGAGCTGCACCGCGAGGACGGCGGCGCGTGCTGGATCTACGACTTCGGCCTGCACGTCGACCAGAAGATGCTCGACGAGTCCGACGGCGAAGCCGTCGCCGAGCTGCGCGGCCGCTTCCAGGACGCTTTCGAGGCCGCCTGGCGGGGCGACGCCGAGGTCGACGGCCTCAACGGCCTCGTCCTGCGCGCCGGGCTCACCTGGCGCCAGGCCGCCGTGCTGCGCGCGTACTCGCGGTACCTGCGCCAGGCCGGCAGCGCGTTCTCCCAGGACTACATCCAGAACACGCTGCTCAACCACACGCAGGTCGCGACCAAGCTCCTGCGGCTGTTCGAGGCCCGGTTCGCGCCCACGCTGTCCGACGCCGACCGCGAAGCCGCGACCGAAGCGCTGGCCGCCGAGCTGAACGCGATGATCGACGAGGTCACCAGCCTCGACGAGGACCGGATCCTGCGCCGCCTGATGGCCGTCATCCGGGCCACGCTGCGGACGAACTACCACGTCATGGGCACCGACGGGAGGCCGCGGCCGTTCCTGGCCATCAAGCTCGACCCGGCCGGCGTGCCCGACCTGCCCGAACCGCGGCCGAAGTTCGAGATCTTCGTGTACTCCCCGCGCGTCGAAGGCGTGCACCTGCGCTTCGGCCAGGTCGCGCGCGGTGGCCTGCGCTGGTCGGACCGGCGCGAGGACTTCCGCACCGAGATCCTCGGCCTGGTCAAGGCGCAGGCGGTGAAGAACGCGGTGATCGTGCCGGTGGGCGCGAAGGGCGGCTTCGTCGTCAAACGCCCGCCCGCCCCGAGCGGGGACGCGAGCATCGACCGTGACGCGCAGCTCACCGAGGGCATCGCCTGCTACCGCATGTTCATCTCCGGCCTGCTCGACCTGACCGACAACCGCATCGAGGGCAAGACCGTGCCCGCCCCCGGTGTCGTCCGGCACGACGCCGACGACTCCTACCTGGTCGTCGCCGCCGACAAGGGCACCGCGAAGTTCTCCGACATCGCGAACGAGGTCTCCGCGCAGTACGGCTTCTGGCTCGGCGACGCGTTCGCCTCCGGCGGCTCGGTCGGCTACGACCACAAGGCCATGGGTATCACGGCGAAGGGCGCGTGGGAGAGCGTCAAGCGGCACTTCCGCGAGCTGGGCAAGGACACCCAGACCGAGGACTTCACCGTGGTCGGCATCGGCGACATGATGGGCGACGTCTTCGGCAACGGCATGCTGCTGTCCGAGCACATCCGCCTGGTCGCGGCGTTCAACCACATGCACGTCTTCCTCGACCCGGACCCGGACGCCGCCTCGTCGTTCGCCGAGCGGCGCCGGCTGTTCGACCTGCCGCGCAGCTCGTGGGACGACTACGACCGCTCGCTGATCAGCGAAGGCGGCGGGATCTACCCGCGCACGGCGAAGTCGATCCCGATCAGCCCGCAGGTCCGCGCGGCCCTCGGCCTCGAGGAGGGCGTGACGGCGCTGGCGCCGATGGACCTGATCCAGGCGATCCTGCTGGCCCCGGTCGAGCTGCTGTGGAACGGCGGCATCGGCACCTACGTCAAGGCCGAGACCGAAAGCCACCAGGCAGCTGGTGACAAGGCCAACGACGCCATCCGCGTCGACGGCAAGCAGCTGCGCGTCAAGGTCTTCGGCGAAGGCGGCAACCTCGGCCTCACGCAGCTGGGCCGGATCGAGTTCGCCCGCAACGGTGGCAAGATCAACACCGACGCGCTCGACAACTCGGCGGGTGTCGACTGCTCCGACCACGAGGTCAACATCAAGATCCTGCTCGACCACCTCGTCCAGACCGGCAAGCTCGAGCGCGAACAGCGCAACGAGCTGCTGGAGGAGATGACCGACGAGGTCGGCGCGCTGGTCCTCAAGGACAACTACCGGCAGAACGCCGTTCTCGGCGTCAGCCGGGCGCACGCCGCGCCGATGCTGTCGGTGCACGCCCGCCAGGTGCAGGCGCTGGTGTCGGCGGGCGCGTTCGACCGCAAGCTCGAGGCATTGCCGAGCAACTCGGAGTTCCGCGAGCTGGAGAAGGCGGGCAAGGGCCTCACCTCGCCGGAGCTGGCGACCCTGCTCGCGCACGTCAAGCTGGAGCTGAAGGACGAGCTCCTGGCCAGCGACCTGCCCGACTCGAAGGTGTTCGCGGCCCGGCTGCCCGAGTACTTCCCGAAGCCGTTGCGCGAGCGGTTCGGCTCCGCGATCGGCGAACACCCGCTGCGCCGGCAGATCATCACCACGCTGATCGCCAACGAAGTGGTCGACGGCGGCGGCATCTCGTTCGTCTACCGGCTGATGGAGGAGATGAACGCGACGGCGACGGACGCGGTGCGCGCGTACGCCGTGGTGACGCAGGTGTTCGACCTGCCCGCGCTGTGGAAGGAGATCGACGCGCTCGACAACGTCGTGCACACCGACGTCGCCGACGCGATGGTGCTGGAGACGCGGCGGCTGCTCGACCGGGCCGCGCGCTGGTTCCTCACCAACCGGCCGCAACCGCTGGCCCCGCTCTCCGAGATCAAGCGCTTCAGCCGGGTGCTGGGCAAGCTCGTGCCGAAGCTCGGCGACCTGCTGCGCGGCCGCGAGGCCGAGTCCGTGCAGGCGCACGCGGACGAGCTGATCGACGCGGGAGTGCCGGCGAGCCTGGCCCGCCGGGTGTCGCTGCTGCTGCACACCTACGGCCTGCTCGACGTCACCGAGGTGGCCGAGCTCGCCGAGCAGCAGATCGGCGTGGACGCCGTGCACAGCCCGGCCGAGACGGCGGAGCTGTACTACGCGCTCTCGGCGCACCTGGACATCGACCAGATGCTCACCGAGATCAGCAAGCTCGAACGCGGCAACCGCTGGCACGCGCTCGCCCGGCTTTCCCTGCGCGACGACGTCTACAGCTCGCTGCGGGCGATCACGCTGGACGCGTTGCGGCACAGCGATCCCGGCTCGTCCGGGGACGCGAAGATCGCGCAGTGGGAGAAGACGAACGCGTCCCGGCTGCAGCGAGCGCGCGTCGCGCTCGACGAGATCACCAAGTCCGGCCGGCTCGACCTGGCGACGCTTTCGGTGGCGGCCCGCCAGATCCGGAGCACGGTGCGATGACCTACGTTGCGCACGTCCGCCCGCGCTGGACGGACATGGACGTCTACGGCCACATCAACCACGCGAAACTGGTGACGCTGCTCGAAGAGGCGCGCATCCCGCTGTTGTTCAGCGCGGCGGTCGAGGCGGGGCTGGAGCAGCTGCCGAAGGGCATCGTCGTGGTGCGGCTGGAAGTGGCCTACAAGGCGCCGATCGTGGTGTCCGGGCAGCAGCTGCGGATCGACATCGACCTGACCGAGCTGCGCGCGGCGAGCTTCACGCTGGCCTACCGCGTCCACACCGGGCCCGGAGAGGACGACCCGGTGGCGGTCACGGCGGAGACGCTGCTGGCGCCGTACGACACGGTCGAGCTGCGGCCGCGTAGGCTCACCCCGGCCGAGTCGGAGTTTCTGAAGCAGGGGTTCGCGGATGCCTGAGTTGTTCGTGCCGGACGCGGCCGACCGGGAGACCCTCGGGGCGTTCGTCGCCCGCGCGGTCCGGCTGGACGGCCAGACGGCCGTCCGGTTGCGGCAGCGCGGCGACGGCGTGGTCGAGGCCTGGACGGCGACGCCGTTCGAGTGCCTGGCCACCCGCGCGGTGGCCGGCGACGTCACCCCCGGCGACGTCACGGTGTCCGGCAACGAGCTGCTCGCGGCGCTGACCGTGGCCGGCGGGCCCCGGATGGACCCGGGCCCGGCCCGCGACCTGCTGTGGCACGGCGAGCTGCCACCGTCGGGCCGCTGGCCGCTGATCGACGAGCTGCCGGCGCAGGTGGTGTCCGAGCTGGCGGACCGTGGCGTGACCCTGGCCAGGGACAACGCCGGGCCGCACGGTACGCCGCCGGCGTCCCTGATGGACCAGGCGGTGCTGACCGTGAGCGGCGGTTCGGTCGAGGTCAAGGTGCAGATGCGCTGCCTGTTCGCGATGTCCGGCATGGGGTTCGTGGACTCGGACGTGGCCGGGGACGTCGTCCGCGTGACGGCGACGGACTCGTGGCTGCGCCTCGACGCCCGGTACGGCGCGATCGTGCGGCGCCGGCACGCGCTGCTGCCGCTGCTCTTCTGACGAAGTCCTTACGGCGGCCACCGCTGTTCGCCGGGCGGTGGCACGCTGGAGGCATGAGCGCGGACGAAGACCCGACCGCGGACTTCCTGGAGGAAGTCCGCGTTTCGGAGCCGCACTGGCGGCAGGACCGTCCGGCGGGAGAGCGGGCGCCGGAGCGCGCCGAACGACCTGAGAGGTGGGGCCGCGCGCGTGCGGCGGGCCGGGCGGCCGCCCAGGCGGCGCCCTACCTCCAGGCCGCGGCGCTGGTGGCGTGGCTGGCGAGCGGCGCCTTCGACGACGGCTCGGGCAACCAGAGCTAGACGAGCCAGGCGGCCGAGTCCGCGGCCAGCTTCCCCTCGACCAGCGGACTGCTCGACAACAGCACCTCACCCGGCGGCAGCGCGATGGGCGAGGCCGACGTGTTCAGCGCGCACACCAGCCCGCCACCCTTGCGGCGGAACGCGAAACACCCCGCGGGCGCGCCGTACCACTCCAGTTCGTCGCCGCCGAACGCCGGATGCGTCTTCCGCAGCTCGATCGCCTGCCGGTACAGCGACAGCGTCGAGTCCGCGTCCTCGATCTGCTTCTCGACCGTCAGCCCGGCCCATTCCGCCGGCATCGGCAGCCACGTCCGCGGGGTGCGCGAGAACCCGAACGGCGGCAGGTCGCCCTCCCACGGCAGCGGGACCCGCGCGACGTCCCGCCCGTACTCGGCCCCGCTGGTCTTCGCGCGCGGATCCGCCATGTCCGACGGGGACAGCTCGACGTTCGCCAGCCCCAGCTCTTCGCCGTTGTACAGGTACACCGCGCCGGGCAGCGCCAGCTCCACCAGCGCCATCGCCCGCGCGCGCCGCACGCCCGCCGCACCGCCGCCGTAGCGGCTGACCTGCCGCCAGACGTCGTGGTTGCCCAGCGTCCAGGTCGCCGGGGCGCCCGTGCGGGCCGGGACCGTGAGGGAGCGCTCGATGGCCGTGCGCATGGCGTCGGCGTCGAAGTGGGTCAGCACCAGCCGGAAGTTGAACGCCAGGTGCAGTTCATCGGGCCGCAGGTAGCGCGACAGCCGCTCCTCGTCGGTCACCCAGATCTCGCCGACCGCCATCGCGTCCGGGAACTCGTCGAGCACCTTGCGGATCATCTGGTGGATCTCGTGGACGCCGTCGTGGTCCCAGCGCGGGTCGTAGTAGTGGCTCGGCCCCAGCGCGTCGGCGCGCGGGTCCATGTCCGGCAGGCCGGGCGGTTTGGCCATGCCGTGCGCGACGTCGATGCGGAAGCCGTCGACGCCGCGTTCGAGCCAGAACCGCAGGGTGCGTTCGAGGTCGGCGGCGACCTCCGGGTTGGCCCAGTTCAGGTCCGGCTGCTGCGGCGCGAACAGGTGCAGGTACCACTGCCCGTCCGGCACCCGCGTCCAGGCCGGGCCGCCGAACGCGCTGACCCAGTTGTTCGGCGGGTCCTCGCCCTTCGGCCCGACGCCGTCGCGGAAGATGTAGCGGTCGCGTTCCGGGCTGCCCGGCGCGGCGGCCATCGCCGACTTGAACCAGGCGTGCTGGTTGCTGGTGTGGTTGGGGACCACGTCGACGGTGACCTTGATGTTCCGCTTGTGCGCCTCGGTGAGCAGCACGTCGAAGTCGCCGAGGGTGCCGAACATCGGGTCGACGTCCCGCGGGTCGGCGATGTCGTAGCCGTGGTCGGCCATGGGGGAGCGGTAGAACGGCGTCAGCCACAGCGCGTCGACGCCCAGCAGCTCCAGGTAACCGAGCCGGGAGTGGATGCCTTCCAGGTCCCCGACGCCGTCGCCGTCCGAGTCGGCGAACGAACGTACGTAGACCTGGTAGAAGACGGCGTCCTGCCACCAGGCTCCCGGTTTCATACGAAGCTGTTCATCATGCTGTGCGCAGCCATCTCCAGGTAGGCCCAGAGCTGCCCGCGGTACGGCTCTTCCAGGTTCTCCTCGTCGACGGCGATCCGGATGCAGCGCAACCAGGCGTCCCGCTCGATCGGGCCGATCTTGAACGGCGCGTGCCGCATCCGCAGCCGCGGGTGCCCGCGCTGGTCGGAGTAGGTGTGCGGGCCGCCCCAGTACTGCATGAGGAACAGCCGGAACCGCTCCTCGGCCGGACCCAGGTCTTCTTCCGGGTACAGGGGCCGCAGGATCTCGTCGCGCGCCACTTCCTCGTAGAACCGCCCGACGATCCGGCGGAACGTCGGTTCGCCGCCGACCGCTTCGTAGAGGTTCGCCGGTTCGCTCACTGCAGACACGCCTTCCATTTTGCCCCTGGGGTGCGGGTTCCCGACGGCCGGTCCGCTCAATACCGGTTCGTCGCGAACCCGCTCCCCAGCGTAACGGCGCTCGCGGCGGCTACTTCCCGGCCGCCGGGGCCGCGGGCGGGAACAGTCGGCCGAGGGGCGGGTCGAAGCCGGCCTCCTCCAGGGCCGCCAGCAGCTGGGCGCGCAACGCCCGCTGCACCGCCCACTGCTTGCCCGGCCGCACCTTCACCGTCAGGCGCAGCTGGAGGCCTTCCGCTGTGACGCTTTCCACACCCAGCATCTCCGGCGGCTCGAGGATGTTGTCCTTCAGCGCGTCGCTTTCGGTGGCCGTGGAGGCCGCCTCCGCGAGCACCGTCGCCGCGCGCTCGACGTCGGCGGTGTAGCCGAGCGGGACGTCGACGAGCGCCACCGCGAAGCCCTGGCTCGAGTTGCCGACGCGCAGCACCTCGCCGTTGCGGACGTACCAGACCGTGCCCTTGACGTCACGCAGCGTCGTGATCCGGAGGCCGACGCTCTCGACCGTGCCGGACGCCTCGCCGACGTCCACGACGTCCCCGACGCCGTACTGGTCCTCGACCATCATGAAGATCCCGGACAGGAAGTCCTTGACCAGGTTCTGCGCGCCGAACCCGATCGCGACGCCGATGATGCCGGCCGACGCGATGATCGGGCCCAGGTTGATGCCGAGTTCGCCCAGCACGAGGATGAACGCCAGGCCGTAGATCAGGAACGTCGCCATCGACTTGAGCACCGAGCCGATGGTCATCGCGCGCTGGCGGCGCCGTTCGATGATGGCGGTCCCGAGCACCTCGGGAGCGCGTTCGCGCAGCGGGCGCAGCATCGACGGGAGCTTGCCGCCCGTCTTCGGCAGGGTCGTGACGCGGTTGATCAGCCTTCTCAGGATCAGGCGCACCACGAACGCGATCACGATGATCATCAGGATCTTGACCGGCTTGGTGATCAGCCAGTTCGCCGAGCCCGCCAGCCACACGTTGTTCGTGAGGTCGTACACCTGGAAACAGAACGTGCTCGGATCTCTGATGCACGGCGTGTCGGCGGAGGGGAGCAAGGGGAGCACGGGGGTTCGTTCATCCTTCCGATCGGGTCGGGCACCCCAACGCCGAGTGGATGTTGGGTCGCGGGGATGTGACACGTCTTGTAACACACGTGCGCTGGGGGCCTGTTCTGTGGTCGACTATGCCTACGCCCCTGGAGGTGGTCGAGTGCCAGACCGACAACCCAGCCCCCGCGGCGTCTCCGGCCAAGCCACGGCCGACGAGACGCCAGAGGTGGTTCTGCGTGCCTATCCGGGGGGTTCCGCATCCGGCGGAGCCGTCCCGGCCGGGCCGGGGACCCGCCCAGGGGGAGTGACCCGCCCGCCCGGACAGCGTAGTAGAGGCCGGGATCCGGCCGCCCCGGCCTGGGGCCGGCGCCGGGTGCTCCTGCTCAACGCCACGTTCGAGCCGCTGACCGCGTTGCCGCTGCGGCGCGCTGTCGTGCTCGTGATGTGCGGCAAGGCCGAAGTGGTCCACGGTGACCCCGGAGGGATCGAGTTGCACTCGGCGAAGGTTTCGCTGCCGGTGCCCTCGGTGATCCGCCTCAGCACGTACGTGCGCGTACCGTATCGCGCGCAGGTACCGCTGACGCGAGCCGGGCTCATGCACCGCGACCGGTACCGCTGCGCCTACTGCGGGGGGCGGGCCGAGACGATCGACCACGTCGTCCCGCGCAGCCGGGGCGGCCCCCACAGCTGGACCAACTGCGTTGCCTGCTGCGCCAAGTGCAACCACCGCAAGGCGGACCGGCTGCTCTCGGAGATCGGCTGGCGGCTGCGCATCGTCCCGCGGGCGCCCCACGGCCCGCACTGGCGGCTGCTCGCGCACTCCAAGGAGGCCGACCCGCTCTGGCGGCCGTATCTCGGCTCCGCCGCTTGATCTTCCTGGGTCCAGGTGGCGGAGCACCCCCGGACAAGCCGGCGCCCCGGCTGCCTGTGCGGCGGCCGGGGCGAGCCGGGTGCTTGCGCGACGTGCTCAGGTAGTACGCGCGGCCCTGGAGGACGGGTCAGGCAGCGAGGGCGAAATCGCTCTGGCAGGTGACGCGGGTGCCCATGGTGACGCGTGTGCCGCCGGTGACGCGGGTGCCTCGCGTGACACGAGTGCCGCAGGTGACTCGCGTGCCGGCCGTCACACGCGTGCCCATCGTGACGCGAGTGCCACGGGTGACCCGGGTCCCACGGGTGACCCGCGTGCCCGCCGTCACCCGGGTGCCCATGGTGACGCGCGTTCCGGCCGTCACCCGAGTACCGCGAGTGACGCGTGTACCCCGCGTAACCCTTGTGCCCGCCGTCACACGTGTTCCGGGCGTGAATTCGATGTCGCTCAGTGACGAGGTGGTCTCGGTGATCGCCTGTGCGGGCGTCTGGACGCTGTTCATGGCAAGGCCTCCTGGGACCGGTGCGTTACCTGCTGGGGCTGAGGCGCGGGGCGCAAGGCCCGTACAGGTGAAAAAGCTACGAGGATTTCAAGGCCCCGACAAGACGACAGCGGCGGGTGCGGCCGCCTGTACGTTGAGTTGCAACCTTTCGGCCCGACGGTCTTCGCCCCAACGTTCCAGTGGCCGCGAGCCAAGCGGCGGACGGCACTCGACTTACGACGAACGGTCGAGTGCGCCGCGCGCGGTGGGCGTGGAGGTCATCCGATACGCTCAGCGCCGTGAACGTTGTCGAGACGATCGTGGTCTTCGCCGTGATCCCGCTGGCCATCTACGGCCTCGCCGGGCTGCTGACGCTCCGGCGCAGGTCCGGCGGTGCCGCGCGGCACCGCACCGGCCAGGCCTGGGAGTATCCGGCCATGTGGTGGAGCGCCAACCCCGACGGGGCGGGACACCGGCACGCCGGCACCGAGAACAGCGCGCCCGAGGGCGCCCCGACCGCGGCGGGAGGCGCTCGTGGCAACTGGTGAGCTGACGAAGCGCGTCGACGAGTCCGAGCTGGGCTATGGAGAGGCTCTCACGGCCACCGGGCGGGTGTCCGCGGCCAAGATGTACGAGCCGGAGGCGCCGTCCGGGCCGTTCAACACCCGCCAGCTGGTCCGCCTGGACGAGGCACTGACGTTCGCGAGCCGCGAGACCGGCTTGGACTTCAGCCTGTACCTGGGTGAGCTGGGCGAGGACAGCCGCCCGGCGGCGGAGAAGCTGCACGCGACGACGACGGACCCGTCGAACTCGGTGCTGATCGCGGTCTCCCCGGGCGAGCGCAAGATCGAGATCGTCACGGGCAAGGCGGCGCACCTGCGCCTCCCGGACCGCGGCGCCAAGCTGGCGGTGGCGAGCATGGTGGCGTCGTTCAAGGAGGGCGACCTGGTCCGCGGACTGGTCAACGGCCTGGTGAACGCGCTGCGGATGCTTTCGGACCAGGCTGGTCCCGCGCCCCGCTGATCTTTCTGGCATTCGAAAGGGCCCTGTACCTCGGTTGAGGTGCGGGGCTCTTTTCTTGTCTTGGCTGGGTGAGCTCTGCCGGGTGGTTCCCGCCGGCCCGAACGCCGGATTGTTCAACGGCCGCCAGGCCGTGTCAAGGCGGGAAAG
>NZ_JBHVXZ010000106.1:0-35078 GCF_042881395.1 Amycolatopsis sp. NPDC058278
GGCGCCGGGCGGGTGGGGGGCCCCCCCCCGGCCCCCCCTCCGCGGGCGCGGGGGCGCCGCGACCCTGGCTGCGCACCGCGAACCCGCGGTGCACGACGGCTCGTCCCCGGCCTCGTCGGAATCCTGGCGTGCCAGGGGAAGGGTTGACACGATGCGAAAAATCTCCGGGGTGCTCCGCATCCCGTTGGTGTTGTTCTCCGTTGTCGCGCTCACCGTTTTCGGTTTCGCGCCGGTCGCCTCGGCGGCGGTGCTCTGGCCCGACGAGCAGGCGATGATCACGACCAGCACCTACCGGTCCACCTACGTCTACGACGTCGGAGTGGGGAACTCGATCTCCCCCGGGCAGTTCGCCCAGCCGGCGGTCACCGCCTTCTACGGTGCGCAGGGCGGCTTCGACCGCAACTTCATGGTCTGGGCGCCGATCGTGGCGATCGACCGGCCCCACGAACTCTGGAACGGGTGCGACGGGAACACCGGGGGCCTTTGCCCGCACGTCCGCGACGGCTTCCAGCAGATCTACGACGAGATCGGCACCGGACAGATCCACGTCAAGTACTGGAACGGCGCGTTCATCGGCGTGGCCTGCGGAAACTTCAACCACGGCGGCGCCGGACCGGTGCCGGTGATCAGCGGGACGAAGTTCGAGGACGTCAACGGTGATGGGGCTCGGCAGGCCTCCGAACCCGGCCTGCCCGGCTGGACGATCGACCTGTCCTACAACGGGACGCCTGTCGCTACGGCCGTCACGGACGCCGGGGGCACCTACGCCTTCTCCCTGAACGCCAACGCCCTCCCGGTCGGTGCCGGGACCTACGCCCTGACCGAACGTCCCCAGGCGGGCTGGGTCCAGTCGCACGCGCCGGCCCCCGTCTCCGTCGGGTACGGCGTGGGCGCAGCGCACTTCGGCGGGAACGATTTCGGGAACTACCGGCCGGCGTCGATCGGCGGGCGGAAGTTCGACGACCACGGGGCCGACGGCAGCGGGGCCGGTGATCCCGGGCTGGCGGACTGGACCTTCGACCTGGACAGCGGCGCGACCGCGATGACCGGGGCCGACGGCGGGTACGCCTTCTCCGGGCTGAGGCCGGGCACCTACACCGTCCGTGAGCGGCAGCAGGACGGGTGGCGCCGGACGACGCCGGCGTCGGGGAGCACGACCGTCACCGTGACCAGCGGCCAGGTCGCCGGGGGTGTCGACTTCGGCAACGTCTGCCTCGGTGCGGTCGCCGTCACCGCTCCGGACGGCGTGGCGATCCGGGTCGACGAGGTGAGCGTGCCCGGTGTCCTCGCGAACGATCCGCCGGCTCCGCGCACCGCGTCGGGTACCGCGACCGTCGGCGGGCTCCTGCCCGGCACCTACCGGGTGACGCTGATCCTGCCGGACGGCGTCTTCACCACCGACCCGGATCTCACCTCGCTGGACGGGAAGTTCGCCATCGTCAAGACGGTCACTGTTGCCGAGTGCGGGACGACCGCGGTCGCGCCGGCTTTCGTCACCTCGCAGCCGGGCAAGATCACCGGCGGGATCCGGATCCTGGTGCCCGGCGGGACCGCGACCGCCGGGTTCGAGTTCATGCAGCGCAAGGAAGGCCCGCGCGGCACACTCGAGTACAACGACCACGGCAACGGGATCGACCTGCACACCTCGGACATCACCGGGATCTCGGTCTCGGGACCGGACGCCTACGTGTTCGGGCACGCGGTGCTGAACGGGGTGCCGACGGGTTTCCGCCTCCACCTCGTGGACGCGGGTGAACCCGGGCGGGCGGACCGGTTCGAGCTGCTGCTGGCGAACGGTTATTCGGCCGGGTACGGCCGGACGCTCGACGGTGGGAACATCCAGATCCACTGAGAGATCCACTAAAAGCGGTCCCGGCGGTGTGCTTCCCCGCACGCCGCCGGGAGCCGGCTCAGTCCAGGCGCTTGGCCCAGTCGGTGAACGCGTCGACCAGGTCCTCCGGTGCTCCGGTGTCGCGCAGGCGGCGGACTTCCGCCTCGATGTAGTGGTGGTACAGCGGAACCAGCCCCGCCGCCAGCTCCGGCTCCACCTCGGCCGGCTCCAGCGGGTGGCCGGCGCGGACCTCCCGCGCCAGGCGGACCAGTGACGCCGCCGGTGCGTCCGGCTGCGCCAAGTACCACTCGATCGCTTCGTCGTTGTTCGCCGCGCGGCCCGTCGAGGTCGTTCCCGAATACAGGAAGCGGACCGGGAACAGCACCGCCTTCGTGAACCACACCTTGTCCACCAGCAGCCGCTTCGGTGCGCGGAACTCGGCCGTCACCTCCTCCGTCGCCAGGACCGCGATCGCGAAACCGGCGCTTTCCAGCAGCAGCTGCGCGGCGGCGGGCCGGGAGACCTCCGCCCGGACGTCTTCGCCGACGAGGACGCGGCCGTCGTCGGCCAGCTGCAGGCGGTCCAGGGCCGGGAAACGGCCGTCGTCGCGGCCTTCGCGCAAGGCCGGCAGCGATGCCCAGAACACCGAAAGCTTGCGGTGCAACGGGCTTCGCTCCTGCAGGGCCTCCGTCGTGCGCTCGATCGCCGAGCGGTCGCCGGCGTCGGTGAGGACCAGGGCCAGGTCGATGTCGCTGGCGGCCGCGGAGTAGCCGCCGTAGGACAGGCTGCCCAGCAAATAGGCGCCGATCAGGCGCTCTCCCAACGCTTCCTGGTAGGCCCGGGCGGCCTCGGCGGCGATTTCGCGGGCGGCGGCGGCCGGTTCGGTGGTCGTCATGCCGCCACCGTATCGCGGCGGGCGCACTCGGCGATGCGGTCGGAAACCACGCCGATCACCTGCCACGCCCGGTCCAGCACCGTGATCACCGCTTCCGGCGTCCAGTCGCCCCGCCGCCGCAGCACTTCGTAGCCCATCTCGAGGTGTTCGACGTCCGCCTCGTCGTGCAGCTCGAAGTATTCGTCGTCGGGGAACGCGCGCGTGCCGGCCTGGCTGAACACCAGGCTGCCGGCTTCGAGGGCCAGGTGGGCCAGTACCGCGCGCTGCACGCCGGGCAGGATCGCGAACTGGTCGACGAACCAGGACGCGCCCATCTCGATGACCGGGTCCCAGACCGGTTCCCGGTCGTCCGCGCGGCTGCGGGCCAGGATCTTGTCGTGGCCGACCTCTTCGGCCTGGTGCTCGCACGCGAGCGCGCGCAGTTCCGGGTCGCTCTCGAAGGTCACCCGGGCGCTGATCATCCGCTGGAAGGCGTTCGACCACGGCTGCAGGTACGTCAGTACCGTCTTCTTCGTTTCGGCCGTGGTGTTCTCGTCGGTCAGCAACCGGATCAGGTCCGACCCCTCGTACTCCCGTTGCCGCTGCTCGTTGTGGCGGGCGACCCGCTCGACGTCCTGCTCGGTCACGATCTTCTCCTTGACGGTCGGCTACCCGAGATCGACGGGCGAAAGGGGGGCGGGTGGCGGCCGGTCGTAGACCGGGAAGCGGAAGTACGTGGTCACGTCGCCGTGCCGGCCCGCCGCGCGGAAGCTCACCAGTTCCAGGACACCCCGGCTGCCGCTCAGCGGCCCGGGCGCCAGCGCGGCGGCGAGGGCGCGGAACCGGCCGGGGTCGACGCCGTGGTCGTGCAGCAGCGCGGCCGTGCGCTCCACGGCTTCGCGGTCGTCCGGCACGAGGGCGGGCAGCCGGAGGTACGTCGTGGATTCGGCGGCGCGGTCCACGCCGGACCGGAACGCCAGGCAGCTCAACGCCGCCTCGCCGGCGTCGGCGCCTTCGCCGGCCAGCGTCCGGTAGGCGGCCCGCGCCCGGTGGGAGTCGTGGTGCAGCGCCACCGCGGCGACGCGCTCGACCTCGGCCAGGCCGGCGTCGTGGTTGCGGTAGTAGATCTTGACCCGGGCCTGCGCGTCGTCGGCCAGGTCGACGGCGAAGAACTCGATCTCGCGGTCGCCTTCGACGATTTCGACCCGGCGGCGGGCGTCGGCCCAGGCCGTGGCCAGGCCGAGCCGCGCCATGGCTTCGGTCACCGCAGCCTCGCGTTGCGCGTGCGGCCACGAGTACAGCCCGAAGTACGTCTTGTGGACCACGCCGGACGGTGGCCGCCAGGCGATCGAATGCCACAGCGGCGCCGGTGACGGCCGGCCCGCGCGCGGCGTGAAGGTCTCGCGGACGTGGTCGAGGCGCCGGGTGCGGAAAACGCTGTCACCAGGCCAGACCACCTCGTGGCCGAGGCTGTCGAACAGCACGCGCAGTTCCGGCCGCGGTCCGGACCAGTTGACCGACATCTCGGCCGGGAAGCCGTCGTCCGCCACATAGGACGGCTGGGCGGGGACCGGGCCGATCCGCTCGTGCGCCCACGGCGGCAGCAGGGCCCGCACCATCCGGGTGGTCCGGACGGAATGCTCCACGGGGACGTCGAGCGCTTCGCAGGCGGTCGACCACATACCACTCAGGAAGTCGCCGAACAGACGACCCTCCGCCGGATAGTTTTCCCTTATATATTCGGGAAACTCCGGCATGCGACTCGTCACGAGCGGATGCTATCAGTTGGATGCTTGCTCAACTAAAAGTCTGCACCCGGGTGGTCCAGTCAATTGCGCCATGTGGGTACGCCGGTGCCCGCCGCGGCCACGGAGGGCCACAACGGACACCGGCGGTGTCCTGAGGGGACAAGCGGACAACGCGCAGGTCTCAGACCCGGGCGGCGGGCACCGCCGTCATCGCGTGCTTGACGAGCCGGATGAGGGCGAGCTTGCTGGAGTCGCGGTCGCGTGCGTCACACATGACGATCGGCACACGGTCCGGGACGACCAGTGCCTCGCGGATCTCGTCGGCGGTGTAGCGCGGCGCGTTGTCGAAGCAGTTCACCGCGACGACGAACGGGATCTTCCGGCGTTCGAAGAAGTCGATCGCGGCGAAACTGGTCTCCAGCCGCCGGGTGTCGACCAGCACGACCGTCCCGATCGCCCCGCGGGCCAGGTCGTCCCACATGAACCAGAACCGCGCCTGGCCCGGCGTCCCGAACAGGTACAGCACGTGCCGCGGCGAGATGGTGATCCGGCCGAAGTCCAGCGCGACCGTCGTGGTCGTCTTCCGCTCGACGCCGGACAGGTCGTCGACACCGGCGCTCGCCTCGGTGAGCACCTCTTCGGTGGTCAGCGGCGGGATCTCGCTGACCGAACCGACCATCGTGGTCTTCCCCGCGCCGAAACCGCCCGCGATGATGATCTTGACCGGCGTGGGGACCATGTCCGCCCCCGTGCCGTCAGTACTTGATGAGGCCATCGAGAACCGCCTGGAGTGTTTCGAGGTCCGGCGCCTGCGCCGGGTTGTGGGCAGGGGAGCGCGTGATGACGAGGCCGCGTTCGATCAGGTCGCCGACGAGCACCCGCACGACCCCGAGCGGGATCTTGACGTAGACGGCGATCTCGGCGACGGACACCGGGTGGCGGCACAGCTGCACGATCGCCACGTGCTCCGGGCCCAGCCCGGCCGGCTCCTGCTCCGACCGCAGCGTCATGACCTGCGTGGACAGGTCGAGCCGCGCGGTCCCGGCCGGCGTCCGCCCGCTGGTGATCGTGTACGGCCGGACCAGCGGCCCGGCGGCTTCGTCGTACCAGCCGTCTTCGGCACTCATGTGGCCTCCCGGAGGACCGACGCCGCTTCTCGCGGCGCGGACGCCATGTAGTCACCGACGCGCTTGACGAGCCGGCTCATCTCGTAGGCGATCATTTCGACGTCGACGTTGTCCGCGGCCAGCACCGCGAGGCAGGCACCCTGCCCGGCCGCGGAGACGAACAGGTAGCCGCGTTCCATCTCGATCATGTTCTGCAGCACCGGGCCGCGGTTGAACTGCTTGCTCACACCCTTGGCGAGGCTCTGCAGGCTGGAGGCGATGGCCGAAAGCTGGTCCGAGTCGTCCTTGCTCATCCCGGCCGACTTGCCGATCAGCAGCCCGTCGGCGGACAGCACGATGGCGTTCTGCGCGCCGACCACGCGGTTCACCATGTCGTCGAGCAGCCAGTTGAGATCGGGTTTGGGGTTCCCGTACTCGTTCATTCGACTTCAGACCCTGACTTTCCTGTGTGGACTTTCCGGTGTGTGGTCGGGGATTAGGAGTGGTCGTCCGGCCCGCCGCGCCCGCGGCGGGTGCCCTTGTGGAACGCCGCGAGCGTGCGCGCGGTGCCTTCCCCCGGTGCCACGACCTCGTCCTGGCTGTCGTCGGGTTCGTTCTCGAGCTGGGCGACGAGGTTCTGCTGCGGCTCCCGCCGGGGCAGCCGGGGCCGGTCGTCGGTCGGCCGCACGTCCGTTGCCGGAGTGACGGCTGCCGGCTCCGGCGCCGCCGCCGGCACGGAGGGCAGGGCGTCGGGCGGGGTGAGGGCGCGTGCCGGGTACGGCCTCGGCTTGGTGTCTCGCTTCATCGGGATCTGGCCGCTGAACGAGCTGGGCGTGTCCATCGTGCGGAGCGGGCTTTCTGCTGCCTGCGGCGCCGGGGCGCCCACCGGGGCGAGGACCGCGGTGTCCTCCGCCGGCGTGGACCCGGGGCCGTCGGCCCGGTCGGCGTCCTCGCCGGCCAGGTGCTGGGTGGGGATGAGGACGGTGGCGCGCAGGCCGCCGTAGCGGGAGGGGTCGAAGGTGACGGTGATGCCGAGCCGGGCGGCCAGGCGCGCGACCACGAACAGGCCGAGGCTGGAGTCGGCCCGCAGCGCCATCGCGTCGAACTCGGGTGCTTCGGCCATCATCGCGTTGGCCCACTCGCGGACGGCGTCCTTCATGCCGAGCCCCTGGTCCGACACGTCGACGACGACACCGCGCGCGACCATCCGGCTGGTCACCTCGACCGGCGAGCCGGGCGGCGAGAACGACGTCGCATTGTCGACGAGCTCGGCGACGAGGTGGATCGTGTCGGCGACCGCGGCGCCGACGATCGCGACGTCGGCCACCTGCTCGACCTGGACCCGGGCGTACTGCTCGGTTTCCGAGACGGCGGCGCGCAGCACCTCCATCAGCGGGACCGGCTTGCGCCAGCGGCGGCCGGGCTGCTTGCCGCCGAGGATGATCAGGTTCTCGGTGGTGCGGCGGGCGCGCGCGGCGAGGTGGTCGAGCTGGAACAGCGACGCCAGCTGCGTCGAGTCGTCCTCGCGCGCTTCCATCTCGTCGAGGATCTGCAGCTGCTGGTGGACGAGGACCTGGTTGCGGTGCGCGATGCCGAGGAACACGTTGTGCACACCGCTGCGGGCCTTCGCCTCGCTCGCCGCGGCGTTGACCGCGGTCAGCTGGGCCACGTTGAACGCCTCGGCCACCTGCCCGATCTCGTCGCGGCCGTGGTCGAGCCGGGGGAGTTCTTCCTTCAGGTCGACGGCTTCGCCGTTCTTCAGCCGCTCCACGATGTCCGGCAGCCGGTTGCGGGCGAGGTCGAGGGAGTCGTTGCGCAGCCGCGCGAGGCGTGTCATCAGCGCGCGGTCGACGAGCGAGCGGGACACCCGCACCGCGACGATGATCGCCGCCAGCGACGCGAGCAGGGCCACGATGCTGCCGACGATGACGTTGCGCAGCTGGGCGTCACCGGCGTCGATCGCGGCGGCGGAAACCTTGTCCGCCTGGGTGATGGCGAGGTCGTTGAGGCCCTGGGCGACCTGGTTCGTCGCGTTCTCCCAGTCCGTTTCGGACACCGGCACGGACTTCTGCTCGCCGGCGGACCACGGGCCGTGCTTCACCAGCGCCTCTTCGGCGGTTCCCAGTTGCCGCCAGGCCGTGCTGGTGGTCAGCGCCTGGTACCGGTCGCGGACGCTCGCGTCGAGGAACGGCGCGATCTGGGTCAGCTGGGTCCGGTAGAGCCCGGACAGCTGCGCGAACTGGGCGAAGTCGTCGGGCGCGAACGTGCCGGCGGAGAAGGCGGTGGAGACCAGCGACGTCTCGCGCGACATCATGTCGCCGGCGCGGAAGACCGAGGTCGCCGTGATGCCGCCGGTCGCGGCTTCGGAGTCGGGGACGATCCGGGCCTGGGTGTCGAAGAGGTTGGACGCGGTGTCCATCACGCCGTTGTAGTAGGTGTTGACCTGGGCCCGGTCGATGCTGCGGAAGCTGACCTGCGAGCGCAGCACGGGCAGCTGGTCGAACTGCGCCTTGAGCGCGTTCACCTTGGACGCGATCTCGTCCGGTGCGTTGGAGATGGTCGCGGCGAACGCGTCCTTCAGCTCGGAAAGCTTGGCGTCGGTGGCCTTCTGCTGCTGCTGGAGCCGCGCCGGGCCGAGCGCCGGGTCATCGAGGTACTGCAGGGCGGTCTGGCGTTCCTTCTGGAACTCGGCCAGCGCGGTGGCGGCGGGGATCGACACCTCGCGCACGGACGCGGCGACCAAGCGGACGTAAACGCCATTGAAGAGGAAGTACGACGAGACCGCGATCCACAGCACCAGCAGCGTCACGCTGGGAATGAGAACGGTCCTGGTCAGCCTTTTGCGGATCGACTTGTCGTACGGCTTGTCCGACTCGTCCCTGGGGTCTTTGTTCAGCACGGCGGTTCACGAACTCCTGAGTGACGGTCGGCGAGGAATGGGGACCCGGACGAGGAAGCGGACACGACGATGGGACACAGCGGCCGCCGTCACCCGTCTTCGCCTCACCCTCCGTGTTGCCGCAGAATCGATCAGGGTCCGTTTTTTACCACGAACCCCTGACGCCCGTTCGGTGCGACCCGGCTTCCGGACACTCGTCCGCCGGGCGGCGAACAGTGTTTACTGTCTGCTCCGGGACGATTACCGGCATTTCCTCAGGTACTGGCGCTGTGGCCTATTTCGGGATGTCGATCACTGGGCCGAACGGGTGAAAGTGAATTCCGCCGGTTCGGTGTGTGCAGTGGTTGACGGCGGAGGAAAGAAGGGAACGGGCGGTGCCCGGAAGTTCCCTTTGCCGCCGGGACTCCGGTGTCGGACGAGGAGGACGTCCGCTCTCCGGAGCTTTACAACAGCTTCGTCATTGTCAAGCTGGATGGACGTCGGCTATCGTCTTGTCCACTCAGCCGCCAAGGAGAGTGTGATGAGCGAAGCGATCGGGACCGTGCCCGCCGGCTCGACCGAGCTGTGGCGCGACCGCAAGCGGTACCTGTGGCTGATCGGCCTGGTCGTGCCCTCCCTGGCGTTCCTGGCCATCGGGCTGCACGCCGCCACCGGGTGGGGTGGCTGGTTCTGGATCGGGCCGGTCGTGATCCTCGTGATCGTGCCCGGCATCGACCTGGTCGCCGGGCTCGACCGGAGCAATCCGCCCGACGACGTCATCGCGCGGCTGGAGAACGACCGCTACTACCGCTGGATCACCTTCGCCTTCCTGCCCGTCCAGTACCTCGGCTTCGCCGCGGCGTTCTGGCTGATCGCGCGGGGCGAGCTCAGTGTGGTGGACAAGATCGGGCTCGCCGTGTCGATCGGCTGCGTCGGCGGGATCGGCATCAACACCGCGCACGAACTGGGCCACAAGAAGGAAAGCCACGAGCGCTGGCTGTCGAAGATCGCACTGGCGCAGAGTTGCTACGGGCACTTCTACATCGAGCACAACCGCGGCCACCACGTCCGCGTGGCGACCCCGGAGGACCCGGCGAGCAGCCGCCTCGGCGAAAGCTTCTACCGCTTCTGGCCGCGCACGGTGTTCGGCTCGCTGAAGTCGGCCTGGCGGCTGGAGCGCAAGCGCTACGCCCGGCGCGACCGGCACCCCTACCGGCTCGGCAACGACGTGCTCAACGCCTGGCTGATGTCCGCGGTGCTGTGGGCGGCGATGATCGCCTGGCTCGGCGCGGGTGTGCTGCCCTACCTCGTGATCCAGGCCGTCGTCGGGTTTTCGCTGCTGGAGGTCGTCAACTACATGGAGCACTACGGCATGCTGCGGCAGCGGGTCGGCGGGCCAGGGCGGCGCCGGTACGAGCGCGTCGACCCCAGCCACAGCTGGAACTCCAACAACATCGCCACGAACGTCCTGCTCTACCACCTGCAGCGGCACAGCGACCACCACGCCAACCCGACGCGGCGCTACCAGACGCTGCGCGACTTCGCCGAGTCGCCGGTGCTGCCCACCGGGTACGCCGGGATGATCGTGCTGGCGCTCGTCCCGCCGCTGTGGCGCCGGGTGATGGACCCGCGGGTGCTCGCCCACTACGGCGGTGACATCTCGCGCGCCAACATCCAGCCGGGCAAGCGGGCGAAAGTCCTGGCCCGCCACGGAACCCGGGTCACGGCGGCCGGGCGCGAGCTCGCCGACACCCGTGGCGACGCCACCGAAGGCGGCATGTGCCCCGGCTGCGGGTACGTCTACGACGAACAGCGCGGCGACCCGCGGGAGGGCTTCCCGGCCGGCACCCCGTGGGCGGCGATCCCGGACTCCTGGTGCTGCCCGGACTGCGGCGTGCGCGAGAAGGTCGACTTCGTCGCGCCGGGGCGGGTGGGCCCGGCCGGGGGTGGCACGACCTAGAATGCCGATCATGAGCGGGGCGGTTCCGGTGCCGGCGGAAGGTGGTCAGCACCGGCGGCCGATCATCGCCGCGGCGATCGAGCTGACCGCCCGGTCCGGCTGGCCGGCCGTCACGATGGCCCGGCTGGCGGAGCTGGCGGGCGTCAGCCGCCAGACGGTGTACAACGAGATCGGCTCCAAGGCCGCGCTGGCCGAAGCGATGGTCGCGCACGAGCTCGGCCGGTTCCTGTCGGTGGTCGGCGCCGCCTTCGACCGCCACCCGGACGACCTGGTCGAGGCGATCTACGACGCCGTCCGCGCGGTCCTCGAGCTCGCCGACGACAACACGCTGCTGCGCGCGATCGTCTCGGCGACGCACGGCACCGCCCCCGAACTCCTCCCGCTGCTGACCACCGACGCGGGCGCGCTGCTCACCCGGGCGAAGGCGGTGGTGGCCGAGCGCGTGGCGGCCTACCGCCCACCGCTGGCCGTCGACCAGATCGACGTGGTGATCGACCTGGTCGTCCGCACGGTCCTCAGCCACGTCATGCAACCATCGGACACCCCGGCCCGGACAGCCGACGGCCTGGCATGGGTCGCGGCGCGGGTCTTGGGGGTGGCGGCGAACCCGCCTCTGCGGCACACGTGAGGTCCGGGCCGGTCGTGGGTGTCAGCGGAGGCCGTGCCGGTCCAGCCAGGCCGCGATCTCCGCGGCGATCTCTTTCGGCCGGTCCTCCTGGGCGTGGTGTCCGGCTTCCCCGCAGGCGACGACGTCCAGCGCGGCGATGTGGCCGGCGCACCACCGGGCCATCTTCTCGCCGATGAGCAGCGTCGGTGAGCCTTCGAACGTCATGAGCAGCTTCGGGGTGTTCTCACTGGCGGCCAGCCACTCGTCGTAGGACTCGATCCGGGCGACCAGCTCGGCCGGGTCGCCGCCCAGTGGCAGCTGGCGCGCCCAGGCGAGGACCGGGCGGCGGCTTTCGGGCGTCGGGAACGGGGCGAGGTAGGCGGCCAGGTCGTCGTCGGCCACCGGGGTGCGTACCCCGCCGGTGAACGCCTGGCGGATGAAGAGGTCCTGCGTCAGCACCAGGTCCTCGCCGGCGCCCGGGGTGCGGATCCGGCGTGACCGCTCGGCCGCCTGCGGCGTCAGGTCCTCCCAGGCCATGGGCTTCACGATGGTCTCGAAGAACGCGACCCCGCGGACCCGGCCGGGATTCCGCGCCGCCCAGTCGAAGGCCAGCGCGCCGCCCCAGTCGTGGCCGACGAGGACGACGTCGTCGAGGCCGAGGCCGTCGAACCAGGCGTCGAGGTAGTCGGCGTGGTCGGCGAAGGTGTAGGCGATGTCCGGCTTCGGCGACCGGCCCATGCCGATGAGATCGGGAGCCAGCAGCCGCCCGCCGCCGACGTGCGGGAGGACGTGGCGCCAGCTGTGCGACGAGCCGGGGTTGCCGTGCAGGAAGACGATCGGCGCGCCGGTGCCGGATTCTTGGTGGTGCAGCATGGCCTTCAGGGCTCCAGTGGGGTGTCGAGGAGGAGGGTGAGCTCCCGCGCCAGCGCCGCGGTGCGATCGCCGGTCCGGCCGCCGAGCGGGGCGAGGAGCCGGTCGAGCAGCTCGGCCACGGTGGCGATCGCCGGCTCGGTCACCTCGCGCCCGCGGGCGGTAAGGCGCAGCCGGACGGTCCGGGTGTCGGCGGGGTCGCGGGTGCGTTCGACGAGACCTTCGGCGTCGAGCGCGCGGGCGAGCTTGGAGACGTAGAGCGCTTCCAGGCCGGTGTGGTCGGCCAGTTCGCGCTGGCTCGGGCTCGCGCCGGCGCGCTCCAGCCCGGAGAGCGAGGCCAGGAAGACGTACTGCGCGTGCGTCAGCCCGATCGGGGCGAGGGCGCGGTCCACGGCGACCCGCCACTTCGTGGAGAGCCGCCAGACGAGGTGACCGGGAGTGCTCATGCCGGAAACTGTACATGGCTATTAAGTACATGGCTACTATTTCCGACGCCCACCCGGTCCTCCGAGCGGCTGGACGGTGCCGTACCTGGGCATCGCGCCGGCCGAGGGACGGCTGACCCGCCGGACCGGTGCGGTCCTGCTCGCCGGGTATCCGGCGAGCGTGGTCGGCGTACCGGGCGCCGCTCGAGGTAGCTTGCCGCCGCCGGGACGGCTCAGCCGGCGAGCCGGCGGATGCGGTCCATCGCCCGCCGGACCTCGGCGAAGCCGGTGGTCAGCGGGCTCAGCCCGATGCGGATGCCGTCGGGACGGCGGAAGTCGATGAGCACGCCGTGCTCGATGAGGACGCGCGAAAGGCGTTCGGCGTCCGGGTGGCGGAGGGTGACGTGGCCGCCCCGGCGGTCGTCGTCGCGCGGGGAGGCGACCGTGAAGCCGAGCGGGACGAGCCACGCGTCGGCGAGGGCGAGGACCCACCGGCCCAGCGCGACGGCCTTGGCCCGCACGCGGTCGATGCCCGCTTCCGCCAGCAGCGCCACGCCTTCCCGGACGCCCACCATGCCGAGCACCGGCGGCGTGCCGGAGAGCGCGCGCCGGATGCCGGGCGCCGGCACGTACTTCGCGGCCATGCCGAAGGTGTCGGCGGCGCCCATCCAGCCGGTGACGGGCTGGCCGAACGCCGCGTGGTGGCGCGCGTTGACGTAGAGGAACGCGGGTGCGCCGGGCCCGGCGTTGAGGAACTTGTAGGTGCAGCCGACGGCGAAGTCGGCGCCGGCCGCGTCCAGCTCGACCGGGAGCACGCCGACGCTGTGGCAGAGGTCCCAGACGACGAGGCCGCCGCGCTCGTGCACCACCCGCGTGACGGCGGCCAGGTCGGTGATCGCCGCCGTCCGGTAGTCCACATGGGACAGTGTGACGACCGCGGTCCGCGGCCCGGCGGCCGCGGCGACGTCTTCGCTTCCGGCCCACCGGACGGTGAGGCCGAGTTCGGCGGCGACGCTCTCCACGAGGAACCGGTCGGTGGGGAAGTTCGCGGTGTCGGTGACGATCTCGTCCCGCCCCGGCCGCAGCGCGACGGCGGCCCGGAGCGCCTTGTAGAGGCAGACGGACGTGGAGTCGGCGACGATCGTCTGCCCGGGCGCGGCCCCGAGCGCGACGCGGCCCAGCTCGTCCCCGATCGCCTCGGGCAGCGCGAGCCAGCGCTCTTCCCAGGACCGGATGAGCCGCGCACCCCACTCGTGGGCTACGAGTTCCTGGAGCCGTTCGGCGGTGGCCCGCAGCGGACGGCCCAGGGAGTTCCCGTCGAGGTAGGCGACGACCCCGGGGTCGGTGATCGGGACGAACCGGTCGCGGAAGGCGGCGAGTTCGTCTTCGGTGTCGAGGCGGTCCGCGGCCTCGGGCGAAAGATCGGCGGCGGTCAGTGCTTCTGTTCCTTGACCCGCGCCGCTTCCTGCCGCACCTCGGCCTGGGTGGCGCGTTCCCGCACCAGCCAGTCGGGGCTCTCCGCCTTCAGCGCCTCGATCTGCTCGGTGGTCAGCGGCTCGGTGAGGCCGCCGCGGGTGAGGCCGCCGATGGAGACGCCCAGCTTCGCCGCGACCACCGGCCGCGGGTGGGGGCCCGTGCGGCGCAGCTCGCGCAGCCACTCCGGCGGGTCGGCCTGCAGCGCGTTCAGCTCGTCGCGCGTCACGACGCCCTCCCGGAACTCCGCGGGGGTGGCTTCGAGGTACACACCCAGCTTCTTCGCCGCGGTCGCGGGCTTCATCGTCTGGGTGGTCTTGTGCGACGTCATGCCGTCCAGGGTAGCCAGCGTCACTCCCGGTAACCTGACCCGGTGACCTCTTTCAAGCTCGCGTACGTCCCGGGAGCGACGCCCGCCAAGTGGGTGCGGACCTGGGGTGAGCGGGTGCCGGAGGTGCCGCTGACCCTCGTCCCGGTCGCCGCCGCCGACGCGGCGGGCCTGCTGCGCGCCCGGGACGCCGACGCGGCGTTGCTGCGGTCCCCGATCGACCGGGACGGCCTGCACGCGATCCCGCTCTACACCGAGACGACGGTCGTCGTGGTGCCCAAGGAGCACCTGATCGCGGCGGCGGACGAGGTGTCCACCGCCGACCTGGCGGACGAGGTCGTGCTGCACCCCCTCGACGACACGCTGGAGTGGCCGGCGCTGCCGGGCCGCCCGGCGGTTTCGCGGCCCGAGACGACGGCCGACGCGATCGAGCTGGTCGCGGCCGGCGTGGGGGTGCTCGTCGTCCCGCAGTCGATCGCCCGGCTGCACCACCGCCGTGACCTCACCTACCGGCCGGTCGAGGACGCGCCGCAGTCGAGCGTCGCGCTGTCGTGGCTGGAGGAGGAGACGACGGACCTGATGGAGCAGTTCATCGGGATCGTCCGCGGCCGGACGGTGAACAGCACGCGCGGGCGCCCGGCGGCGCCGGCCGAACGCCGGCGCCCGGAACGCAAGCCCGCCGCGGCGAAAGCGGCGAAAGCCGGGAAACCGGCCCGGCGGGCCGCGGGCGGGGGCGCGGGGAAGCGCCGCCGCCGGACCTGAGCCGTCAGCGCCATCAGCGTCGTCAGCGTTGTCAGGAGGTCGCGCAGACGCAGTTGCCGTCGGCGCGGTCGGGCAGGTCGGGGTCGTCGAACCAGTGCCCGTCCTCGCCGAGGTAGCGGAACTGCAGGACCGTGCCCGGCGCCACGTCGACCACCGCCGACCGGCGGCCGTTGGACCGCGGGGTGAGGTGGTGGCGGCCGGGAGTCCAGTCGTTGAACGAGCCCACGACGCTCACCCGGCCGGGCGGCGCGCCGATCGGGAGGCTGAAGGTGACGCGCGGGGTGCCGGCCCGGCTCTTGCTGATCTTGATCACTGGTGTTCGGGGCCTTTCGCGGGGGTGGGCGGGGTGCTTGCTCGGCACTGAGCGCCGACATGATGGCACACCTGTGACGATTCGGTCACGCCCAGTGCCCGATTGGGTTACAGCGCCGCTCAACGGTTCGCCACCGACCGGGTGGTCCTCGGATGAACCATGATCATCTTGGGGTTGCTTCCGCGTGGCGGTGGGAAACTGACTGCCGTGACCGTCGCCGCTGATCGTCAAGTCAAGGACCCGTGTGCCTGGCTCAGCGCCGTCACCCACGAGCTCGCCGACGCCCATCCGGCCGACACGCGAGCGGTGCTCTTGACGGTGTGGGACGGGCTGGTCGCCGCCCGGCTGGCCGGGCTGTACGCCGCGGCCGCTTCACCCCGCTGGCGGGCCAGACAGCGTCACGCCGAAGCGGTCGAGTTCGATCTCGCCGTGCAGCTGGCGCGAAACTGCACCATCGGCACCGGCCTGGCCATCCCGGCCCGGCTGCCGCGAGCCGCGGTCGCCTGGCCGGGGGAGCGGGCGGACACGGCCGTCGCGGCGGTGGTGTCGTTCTGTGGCACGGCGGAAGCGCTGCTGCGCCGGGCGGGCGAGCTGACGCCGGTGTGGGAAGACAGCCTGCTCGGCCCGGTCGCGCTGACCCGCTGGCTGGCGGACTGCTGGACGGGCCGCCACACCGGCTGCCCCCTGCGGCTCCCGGTGCCCCCGCCGCCGTGGTGGCGCTGACGCGCGTGTCCGTCAGGTGAAGGCTGGTGCGAGGGGAGAGAGGAGGCCGGGAGTGACCGACCCGTGTCCGAGACTCCCGGAGGCAACCCGCGCGGCGGTCCGCGCGCTCCTGCTGGCCGAGCTGACAGCGGCGGGCCGGCGCGCGCGAGCCGCAGGCTGCTCGCCCGAGGCGCTGACGGCGGTGTTCGAGGCCCGGCGCCGTTCGGTCGAGGACGGCTGATCGGCGGCACGCCCGAGCGCCGGTGGACGCACGAAGAAGGCCCGGTCCCCCCTCCCAGGGAACCGGGCCTTCCCGCCCCCCGGCGGTGTTAGCTCGTGGTCAGCGTGGTCGAGAGGACGTCGTTGGCCGGGTTGGTGTCAGTGCTGGCGAAGATGCCCTTCCACACGGTGAACTTGATCTCGGCGGCGGACAGCGGCTTCTCGACGACCACACGCGCACCGACCCACTCGTACGAATTCGGGTGCTTACGGTCGTAGAAGAAGCCGGTGACCTTGCCGGCCGGCTCGGTCGCGTAGTACGGAGGCATGCCGCCGCGACGCTCGAGGACGCGCAGGCCGTCCGGCAGCGAGAGCTGGCCGCCGAACTGGTCGTAGACGTTGCCGTTCGGGTTCGCGGAAGCGCTGATGTCGATCACGTCGCCGACCTTCGGGTCCCGGTTGCTGATGAGGATCTGGACGGTCTCGTAGTCGACCTTGGCGGTGGCGAAACCGCTGTCCAGGCCCTTCACCCGCTGGCCGGCGGTCAGGACCACCGGGTTCCAGAGCTTGCCGTCGGAGCCGCGGAACGCCGAGTCGCCCCCCACTGTCGTCCAGCCTTGGCCGAACCCGGCGCGGTCGGTCGACTTCACCGCGTAGCTGCCCGCCGGGAGGTTCTTGAACTCGTATTGGCCTTTGGCGTCCGTCTGCACCGCGTTGCCGGTGCCGTCGATCACCATCCACTGGCCCGCGATGGCCGGCTCACCCACGTCCTTCAGGCCGTTGCTGTTGCTGTCGAGCCACACGTCGCCGGTGATGGAGCCGGTGGCGTCGGCGTGCGCCGGGCCGGCGAGGGCGAGCGGTGCGGCGACGGCGAGAGCGAGAGCGGCGAGGCGAGCGAGGTTCTTCATTGCGGTTTCCCCCTCGGGACTTGATCTGCTGGTTGCGACAACGAGAACACTGCCGGGGCGGCCTTCAAGAAACCTCCAGGTGGCCTTGGAGCTTTTCTGCAGGCCGCTGTGGCGGGAGGATCACAGGATCGTCACGTCGGGGATGATCGGGACAACGGCACCGCGCGGTTCCCGTCTGTAGATTGGGTTTTCCGGACTGTGGGGGCGAGCGTGGAATTCCGGCTGTTGGGCTCGATGGCGGTACTCGTTGCCGGGAAACAGGTCCCGCTCGGTGGCCCGAAGCCGCGTACGTTGCTGGCGGTGCTGCTGGTCAACGCCGGCCGCGTGGTGCCGATCGACACCCTGATCACCGCGCTGTGGGGCGAAACACCGCCGAACAGCGCTCGTTCGGTGCTCCACACGTACGTTTCGGCGCTGCGCCGGATGCTCGGTGACCGCGACGACGCGCTGCGCAGGCAGGCGCCGGGATACGTCCTCGACGTCGCCCCCGAGTCGATCGACCTGGTCCGGTTCGAGCGGGGGGTGAGCGCGGGCCGGCGAGCGCTCGCGGCCGGTGACGCGCAACTGGCGTCGGCGACCTTGACCGAGGCGCTCGGGTGGTGGAGCGGATCCCCGCTCGGCGGAGCCGAGGGCGAGTGGGCGGAGACGGAGCGGACGAAGCTGGCCGAGGCCCGTCTCGCCGCGGTGGAAGCCCGGCTGGAGGCGGACTTCCGGCTCGGCCGCGGCAGCGCGCTGACCGGGGAGCTGACCGAACTGGTCGCCGAGCACCCGCTGCGGGAACCGTTGCGGGCCCAGCTGATCCTGGCGCTGCACCAGGCCGGCCGCCAAGCCGACGCGCTGGCCACCTTCCACGAGGCACGCCGGCTGCTCGACGACGAACTCGGGGTGGAACCGGGACCGCGGCTGCGGGCGGCGTTCCAGACGGTGCTGGCCGAACCCGCGGGCGAAGCGGCGGCACCGGTCGCGGCGCTCACCCCGAGCCTGCTGCCCGCCACCATCTCGGACTTCACCGGCCGGCGCGAAGAAGCCGACCGCGTGCTGCGGGGCTTGCGCCCGGGTGGTTCGGCGGCCCGGGTGTGCGCCGTCTCCGGCAAGCCGGGGTCGGGCAAGACCACGCTCGCCGTGCACGCCGCGCACCGGATCCGCGACCAGTACCCCGACGGGCAGCTCTACGCCACCCTCCACGGCAACCACCCCGAACCGGCCGATCCGGACGAGGTGCTCGCCCGGTTCCTGCACGCGCTCGGGGTGGCCGACGCGGCAATTCCGGGCAAGCCGGCCGAGCGCGTCGACCTGTACCGGTCGCTGCTCGCCGATCGCCGGGTGCTCGTGGTGCTCGACGACGCGGCCGGCGAAAAGCAGGTCCGGCCCTTGCTCCCGCCCGGTGGCGGCTGCGCGGTGCTGGTCACCAGCCGGGTCCGGCTGGCCGCGCTGGAGGGCGCCGCGCTGCTCGACCTGCACGAACTGCGCGAGGAGGAAACCCTCGAACTGCTGGCCAAGCTGGTCGGGCCGAGGCTGGCGGCCGAACCGGAGGCCGCGCTGGAGATCGTGCGGCTGTGCGGGCACCTGCCGCTCGCGGTCCGCATCGCGGGCGCCCGGCTGGCCGCCCGGCCGGACTGGACGGTGGCCCGCCTGGCGCAGCGGCTGGGCCGGAAGCAGCGGCTGCTCAACGAACTCGTCCTCGGCGATCTGGAGGTCCGGGGCAGCCTCGCGGTGAGCTACGACGGCCTCGGCGAGCAGGAACGCACCGCGCTGCGCCGCCTCGGCATGACCGGCGTCCCGGACTTCGCCGGCTGGCTCGCGGCTCCGCTGCTGGACATCCCCGTCGCCGAGGCCGAAGACGTGATCGAGCGGCTGGTCGACGCGCAGCTGCTCGACCCGGCCGGCGCCGACGTCACCGGGCTGAGCCGGTACCGCATCCACGACCTGACCCGGGTGTACGCCGGTGAGTTGTGCGACGCCGAGGAGACGGCCGACGACGTGCGCGCGGCGCTGGAGCGGGTGGGCCGGGACGCGCTGGAGCTGGTCCGGCACGCGTCCGGCCGGACACCCCCGCCGGCCGGCTCCGGGCGGCTCGACCAAGCCGTCGTCGAAGGCATCCGCGCCGATCCGGACACCTGGTTCGAGGCCGAGGAAGAGCTGCTGGTCAGCGTGGTCGAGCAGACCAGCGAACGGGACCTGGTGGGCACCGCGGCCGCGCTGGCTTCGGCGCTGTCCGCGTCGAGCTTCGCCGCCCGCAACCAGTTCCGCCAGTGGCGGCGGACCCACACCGCCGCGCTGGCCGCGGCCCGGCGGGCCGGCGACCGCGCGGCCGAGGGACTGCTGCTGAGCGGGATGGGGACGCTGTACTTCGAACAGGACCGGTTCGACGAGTCGCTCGCCTACCACCACCAAGCGCTCGCCGCGTTCGCCGAAGTCGGCGACCGGCTCGGCCAGGCCAGGACCTGGTTGAGCATGAGCGTCGTGCTGCGCGAACACGGCTCGTTCGCCGAAGCCGAACGGGCGCTGACCGAGGCGGTCCCGGTGCTGCGGAGCGAAGGAACCGACGAGGAGCTCGCCCAGGCCGAGCACAACCTCGGCATGATCCTCACCGAATCCGGCGACCTCCTCCACGCGGCGGAGTCCGTGACCAAGGCGCTCGAGTTCTGGCGCGCGTCGGGCAACCGCCGTGGCGCGGCGCTGGCCCTGCGGTCGATCGGCATCATCCACCGCGCCGCGGGCAGGCTCGGCGAGGCCGCCGACTGCTGCGCCCGGGCGGCGGCCGAACTGCGGCTCGTCGGCAGCAGGCTCGTCGTCGCCTACGCCGACCAGGCACTGGCCAAGGTGCGCATCCGGCAAGGCCGGGGCGAGGAGGTCCGGAAGTCGCTCGAGGAGACCCTGACGGTCTGCAACGAGCTCCAAGACGGCTTCGGCCAGGCGCTGCTCCTGCGCACCCTCGGCGAGCTCGACCTCGCGACGGGCGCGCCGGAGGCCGCCACCGCGCACCTGACCCGGTCCCTGGAGTGGTGGCGGGCACTGGACCTGCCGGTCTGGCAGGCCAGGACGATCCGCGACCTGGCCGTCGCGGCGGCGTTGTCCGGAGACGAACGCCGGGCCGTCGAACTGCGCGACAAAGCCCGCGCGGTGTTCGAGCGGTACGGCTGCCGCGAGGCCACCGAACCGCTGCCGCTCCCGCTCCCGCTGCCGCCGAACGCGTCCCACCGAGTCCGGTAGAAACCTGCGCTCGCCGGCTCCGCGCGCTGCCACTCGGTCGCCCGGGCTCAGCGGTCGAGGATCGCCAGGACCGTGGTCACGATCTCCGCCAGCCGGTCCTGGTCCGCCAGCGCGGCCGCCAGCCAGTCGTCGCGGGCGGTGCCGTCCGCGGTGTGCTCGCCGAACACCGTCCTGACCACCTCGGTCACCGCCGCGGCGGGGGCTTCTCCCCGGTTCAGGCGGGTCTCGATGGCCCGCAGGGCCTGCTCGGCCAGGCCCGCGAGCCGGGCGTCCGCCAGTTCGTGCTCGCCGACCAGTTCCAGCGCCGGGAGCTCCGCCGGCATCGGGGCGACCGGGGGCTGCTTGTGCCCCAGCGGGCGCTCGACGTGCTCCGCGTGCCACGCCGGCCGGGTGCGCATCGCGGTCAGGACCCGGCTGACCTCGCGGTCGAGGGTGTCGCGGGTGGCCGGCGGCTCGCCCGTGACCTCGGCGCGGCGGGCCGCCCAGCCGTCCAGGGGCCACAGCTCGGCGCCCGCCGTGGCCGGCACTCCCACCCAGACCAGGATCCGCACCGCCAGGTCGCACAGCCACGGATCACCGCCGAGCGCGCCGGCCAGCCACGCCGGGAGACGCGGGCGCTGCAGTGCCCCGATTTCGCCGCGGCGACGCCGGTGCGCGTCGACCGTGGCGGGCGTGAGGCGGGTCGCCAGCCAGCCCTCGAGGTTCTCGATCGGGCTCGTCGCCCGCCGCAGCGCGTGGTCCACCACCGCCTCCACGTCGTCGTGGAAGCGGTCGAGGCAGTCCGGCCGCAGCCATTCGAGCCCGCGGGCGCAGTCCGCGTGCCGGCGCCGGTGTTCCAGCGGCTTGGTGATCCGCGTGAAGACCAACGGCCACGCCACCGTGTAGACCCCGCCGCGCAGGCGGGCGAGGGCGCGGGGCCGGGCGGCCGCCGCCGAGCCGGCGAGCAGGCCGTCGCGGGCCAGCCGCCGCACACCGGCGACGTCGGCCGGGCCGGTAGTGTCGAGCACCCATCCTCCCCGAGGCCGACGGAAAGCCGACGGGAAAATGGTCGGGCAGCCGCGGATGCGGAAAAGGCCGCGCGCGGGCCGAAATGGCGGGGAACTGGCCAATTCCTGGCCACCGCGGAATCACCTGATCGGCGCAGCCGGTGCCACCGATCGCCGCGAAGTGCGCGGGTCACAATGAACCTTATTCCGGTTAGGATGGCGCTACGCTTCGCAACTCGCCGGCCTGAGGCGACCTCGCGCCGGCCGACGGCTGAATAGGGTTCACTGGAAATCCGATGGCACAAGAGGACGGGCTGATCCGGGAACTCACCGCCTTGCGGCGCGGCTGGGGATTGGAAGCCGACCGGCTGCGCAGCCGGCTCGGGCCGCTCGTTTCCGGCTGGTGCGAAATCCACCGGACGACGAACGACCGCGATGCGCGCCGCGTTCTGCGTGAAGCGATTTCGGCCGCGATCGCGGAATTCCCGGCCGACGACCGGCTGGCGGTGAACGTCGCCCTGGGCATCGCCCCCGGCGCGCAGCACGCCCTGCTGAGCGACCGGATCGGGGTGCTCGCGGATCAGCTGCGCGTCTCGGAGCGCACGGCCCGGCGCCGCGTCGACCGGTCGTTCGCCCGGCTCGCCGCGGAGATCGAGGCCGGCACGCGGCCGGGCGACGGCGTGCCCGGCCCGGACGAGGGCTGGTTCGTCAAGCGGCTCAAGGTGCTCGTCCGGCTCGACACCAGCGAGCCGGAGGTGACCGAGGAACGGCTGATCGTGGCCACCCGCGACGCCCTCGGCCGGATCGCCGCGCGGTTCACGGTGCCCCGCACCGAGGACGGCCGGGACGGGGAACGCGACGTCACCGCGGACGCCCGGCACGGTGTCCGGATCAGCGCCGGCACCCGGGAGGGCCAGCGCCACTTCCGCTGGCTGCTGGACCTGCCGCGGCCCCTCTCCCGCGGCGACAGCCACACGTACTCGCTGGTGCACCGCATCCGGGACGGCCTCCCGATCCGGCCGTCGTACGTGTTCGTGCCGCTGGTGACGTGCGAGTCGTTCGAGGTGCGCGTCCGCTTCGACCCGCGGCGGCCGCCAAGGGTGGTGTGGCGGCTGGACCGCGTCCCGCCCTCGGTGCTCGCCGATCCGCCCCAGCCGGGCGAGCCGCTGCCGCTCGACGGCGCCTGCGAGGTGGTGCAGGAGTTCACCGCGCCTCAGCTGGGGTACGCCCACGGGCTGCGCTGGCTGCCCGGCCAAGATATTCCTTGACGTGAATATTCTGCTGTGTGAGTACTTGGTTCATGGACCGGATTGCCGCAGCACTGGGAGACGCCGCGCGGTGGCGCATCGTCGAACTCCTCGCCGAGCGCCCCCGCTCGGTCGGGGAGCTGGCCGAACTGACCGGGCTCCGGCAGCCGCAGACCACCAAGCACCTGCAGACCCTCGCCCGGGCCGGGCTGGTCACCGTCTTCCCGCTCGGCCAGCGGCGGGTCCACGCCCTCGAAGCCGGCCCCCTGGAAGCGCTCGCCACGCGGCTGCGGGAACTGGCCGACGCCACCGGCGCGCACGCCGGTGAGCGGGCCGCCGTGGCGCGGTACCGCGCGGCCATCGAGGCGGACGCGGCGGCCGCGGACCGCGACCGGTGGGCGGACGGGCGCACCTTCACGTTCGACCGCCTGCTGCCCGTGCCGGCCGGCGACGTCTGGCGGCACTGGACGGACCCGGACCTGCTCGCGTCCTGGTGGGTTCCCCCGTCGATGACGGTCACCGCGTGCACCCTCGAGCCGCGGCCGGGCGGCCGGGTCGTGCTCGGCTACCGCGACGCCGACGGCGAGTACCGCGCCGAAGGCCGGGTGCGCGTCGCCGACGAGCCCGGCCACCTCGGGTTCGACCTCGCGGTGACCGGCCCCGCTTCCTTCACCGGCCACTACGACCTCGAGCTGCACCCGGACGCGGCCGGCACCCGGCTGCGGCTGGGCCTGCGCATCACCGCGACGACCGTCGGCGCCGTCCCCTCCATCGCCGGGATCGAAACCGGCTGGCGCCAAGTGCTCGACCACCTCACCGCCGTGCTCTCCGAACGAAAGGCCTGAACCATGACCGAGCCGACCGGCCGCCGGGTGACCGCGAACCTGAGCCTCACCCTCGACGGGCGCTACCACGGCCCCGCCGGGCCCGCCGACATGGGCGCGATCCTCCCGTACGCCACGACGGAAGCCGCGCGGCGCCACCTGAGCCGGATCTGGGCCGGGGCGACGACAGCGGTCCTCGGTCGCCGCAACGCGGAGGGCTTCCTGGGGTTCTGGCCCACGGTCGCCGCCGACGAGAACGCCGACCCGCGCGACCGCGGCTACGCGCAATGGCTGGTGGACGTGGAAAAGGTCGTCTTCTCCACGACGTTGGCCGACGCCCCGTGGGAGCGCGCCCGGCTGGTGAACGCGCCCGCCGCGGACGTCGTCGCCGAGCTGAAGACCGCGGCCGGGGGCGACATCCTCGTCAACAGCAGCGCGAGCGTCATCAAACCGCTGCTCGCGGCGGACCTGCTCGACCGGCTGTACCTCATGGTCTGCCCGGAAATCGCGGGCGGCGGCCCCCGGCTGTTCGACGACGGCCTGCCGTCCTCGAAGTGGCGGCTCACCGGCCACGAAACCGGCGAGCTGGGGGAGACGGCGATGGTCTACGACCGCGTGCGCTGACCAGCGCGGCAGCCGGGACTGGTTGACGGGCTCGGACGGCTGACCGATACTTGCTCACCGGAGGCGAAGCCCGACAACATCCACAATGGACGCATCCGTGGGCACCGAGCCCGTGCAAGCCAAGCTACCTGGGGAAACATGACGATCCTGGTGACCGGTGCGACCGGCAACGTCGGCCGAAACGTCGTAGACCTGTTGGTGCGGGCGGGCGCCGACGTCCGCGCGACCTCGCGCAACCCGGACGCGCTCGACCTGCCGGCCGGGGTCGACGTCCGCCGGCTGGACCTCACCGAGCCGGCGACGTTCGGACAAGCACTGCGGGGCGTGGAAAAACTCTTCCTGTACACCCAGCCGTCCGGGATCGAAGGGGTGCTGGAAGCCGCGAAGGCCGCCGGCGTCGAGCACGTCGTCCTGCTGTCGTCGCTGGCCGCCGCCGGGCGCGATCCGGACCACTGGATCGCGCGGTGGCACCTGGCCGAAGAGGCGGCGATCGAGAAGTCCGGGCTGGCGTGGACGTTCGTCCGGCCGGGTGCGTTCGCCGTGAACTCCCTGCAGTGGGCCGGGTTCGTCAAGAAGGGCGAGCCGGTGCCGATCCTCTACGCCCACTCCTACCTGTCTTCGATCCACGAACGGGACATCGCGGAAGTGAGCACCACGGCGATGCTGCAGGAGGGCCACACCGGCGCCAAATACCACATCACCGGCGGGGAAAGCATCACCCAAGCCGAGCAGCTCGCCCTGATCGGCCGCGCGATCGGCCGTGAGCTCGATTTCGTGGACCTCACCGGCGACGCCGGCCGGGCGGATTTCCGGGCCCGGATCGGCGGGCGCTTCGAAGAGCTGGTGGCGGAGGGGACGGTCGGCCGCGGGGACGCGTCGAGCATCATCGAGACGAGGATCCGCTACTACGAGGAAGCTCTCGACGGGCCCGAGGAGATCGACCCCACGGTCGAGAAAGTCCTGGGCAAACCCCCGCGCACCTTCGCCGAGTGGGCGGAGGACCACAAGGCGGACTTCACGAACCAGTAACCCATCGCAGCCCCGTCGCCCGCAGAGAGCGGTTTCTGTGGCGGCGGGGCTTCGTGCTGCGCGGACGGCATCGGGGCGGTGCGCGGGGACGCCGAGGAATACCAAGTGAGGGGATGCGCGGCCGTTCGCCGCTTGGCTAACGTTCCGGATCCGAGCCGCACCCACCGCTCCACGCCGTGCGGATCGCCGTATTCCCACGCGCAAGGGGGCGCCATGACCACGTCCGAAACCGTTGTGTTCCCGCAGGACCGCACCTGCCCCTACCAGCCGGCACCGGCCTACCTGCCACTGGCCGGCCGGAAACCGCTCGCCCAGGTCGCGCTCTACGACGGCCGGCGCGTCTGGGCGATCACCAGCCGGGATGTGGCGCGCCGGCTGCTGATCGATCCCCGGATCTCCAGTGACCGCACCAATCCGGCGTGGCCCATGATGTTCGCGAGCATCGCCGCCACCGTCAGCGACGTGCAGCAGAAGGTGATGAAGATCGTCACCGCGCTGGTCGGCGTCGACGGCCCGGTGCACAACGCCCGGCGCAAGCTGCTGATCCCCAGTTTCACCACCCGGCGGATCAACGCCCTGCGCCCGCGGATCCAGGAGATCGTCGACCGGCAGCTGGACGAGCTGGTGGCGGCCGGCCCGCCCGCGGACCTGATCCCGGCGTTCGCCGGGCCGGTGCCGGTGACCATCCTGTACCGGCTGATGGGCATCCCGGACCGCGATCACGAATACTTCGAGAAGAAGTCGTTCCAGCTCGCGGCCGGCCCGGACGCCAACGCGGCGTACGACGAGCTCATGGCCTACATGGGCGAACTGATCGCGGAGAAGCGGCGGAACCCCGGTGACACCGTCCTCGACGACCTCCTCGCCGAACGCGGCGCCAAGGGCGAGGTGGACGAAGAGCTGATCTCGACGCTGGTCCTGCAGGTGGCCGGCGGCCACGGCACCACCGGGACGATGATCTCGCTCAGCACGTTCGTCCTGCTCCAGAACCCGGAACGGCTCGCCGAGCTGCGCGCCGACCCGTCGTTGCTGCCCATCGCCGTGGACGAGCTGCTGCGGGTGCTGTCCATTCCGGACGGTGTGTCGCGGCTGGCCGTCGACGACATCGAGGTCGAGGGCACCACGATCCGCAAGGGTGACGGCGTCTTCTTCATCACCTCGCTGATCAACCGCGACGAGGCCGTCCACGAGGAACCGGACGCCCTCGGCTGGCACCGCAGCACCGCCCGGGACCACGTCTCGTTCGGGTTCGGCGCGCACCAGTGCCTCGGGCAGAACCTCGCGCGCGTCACGATGGAAATCGCGCTGGGCCGGTTGCTCGAGCGCCTGCCCGGCCTGCGGCTCGCGGTTCCGGCGGAGGAGATCCCGTTCAACCCCACCGCCGGTTTCCAGGTCCTGAACGAACTTCCGGTCACCTGGTAGGAGAAGTGAACGATTCCGTCGACCGGCGCACTTTCCTCGCCGCCGCGGCGCTCGGTTCCGCGGGCGTCGTGGCGGGGGTGAACCTGCTCGGTCCGAGTGCTCCGCGGACGGCGTCGGCGGCGACCGCGCCACCGGCGCCCGCCGCGGCGCCGAACTTCGGGCTCGCCAAGTTCCTCGACCCGCTGCGGATCCCGCCGGTGATCCGGGCGCACGCGCGGCGGAACTCCGGCGAGCTCACGATCACGATGACGACCGCGCGGACGCGGCTGCACTCCCAGCTGCCGGAGACCACGCTGTGGACCTACGACGGCCAGTTCCCCGGCCCGACCATCGAGGTGCGCAGCGGAAAGCGGTTGCGGGTCGCGTGGGCCAACGAACTGCGGGGCACGGTCCCGCTCGTGGCGGTGCGGGCCCCGTACGCGGTGCCGACGCCGGCGAACCGGCCCGGCTACCGCGCCGCGGACGGCAGCCTGCCCGCCGGGGTGGAGCTGATCGAGGGCGTCGCGGAGCTGCCGCCGTGGAACGTCGTGCACCTGCACGGTGCGCTGACGAACGCCGGCAACGACGGCTGGGCGCACAACGGGATTTCGCCGGGGCACACGCAGCTCACCGAGTACCCGAACCGCCAGGCCGCCACCGCGCTCTGGTACCACGACCACGCGATGGCCGTGACGCGCTTCAACGTCCATTCCGGACTCGCGGGCCTGTACCTGCTGCGCGACGACGAGGAGGACCGGCTGCGGCTGCCCGGAGGTGACCACGAAATCCCGCTGATCCTCGCCGACCGCAACTTCGACACCGACCCGGCGACCGGCGCGCTCACCGGCCGGCTGCTGTTCAAGTTCCAGTACCTGCCCGCGTCCGGCACGACGGCGCCGGTCACCGGCCCGTTCACGCTCGTCAACGGCGGCATCTGGCCGCACCTGGACGTCGACGCGCGCTGGTACCGCTTCCGGGCGCTCAACATGGCGAACGGCCGGTTCTTCCGCCTCGACCTGGTCGACGAGGCGGGCGTCGTGCACAACGACGCGGTCCGGATCGCCGGCACGGACGCGGGTTTGCTGCCCGGGCCGGCGGCGGTGCCGGCGGGCGGGCTGACCCTGACCCCGGGCGAGCGCGCCGACCTGCTGATCGACTTCAGCCGCTTTCCGGGGCAGCGGCTGCGGCTGGTCAACACGGGGGCCTCGATCGAGCCGGACATCATGGAGTTCCGCGTCGAGAGCCGCCGTCGCACCGACGGGTTCCGGCTGCCGGCCGAGCTGTCCGCGTCGTACGCCCGGCTGGCGCACGTGCCGGAGGACCACGACGAGGTGTTCGTGGCGACGACTCCGCCGGGCGTGGCGGGCCGGCCGCACCCGGAAATGTGGGAGCTGGCGGAGATCACCGATCCGGCCGAGCTGCCGGCGCGGTTCCCGGCGGAGGGCGTGCTCCAGCTCACCGACCCGGCGATGGGGCACGTGCGGACCTTCCGCAAGGTGGCCCGCCTGTTCGACGACACGACGACGATCTTCGTCGACCGCGGCCGGTGGGTGGTGTGGAACCTGATCCAGCTCGGCGGGGCACCGCATCCGATGCACATCCACATGGCCCGCTTCCAGCTGCTGACCAGGCACAAGTTCGCCGACCTGACGGCATTCGACGTCGCAACCGGCGGCACGGCCCGGCCGCTGCCCGCTCCGGCCGGCGGCCCGGCGATCGAGAAGCACGAGGAGGGCTGGAAGGACACGTTCAACCTCTGGGCGGGGGAGTGGATCCGCGTCGCCGGCCGCTTCGAGGACGCGACCGGCGAGTTCATGTACCACTGCCACATCCTCGATCACGAGGACGAGGGCATGATGCGCCCGTTCGTCGTCCACCCGCCGGAGGTGAGCCGGTTCCACATGCACGCGGGGAGTTCGGGCCACCACCCGGGCATGCCCGGCCACGGCGGGCACTAGGGCGGGCTCGCTCCCGTTTCTCCGGAAGCCGGTTCGCCGGCCGGGGATGCGCCGATTCCGCCCCCGACGCTCGCCGCGCCGGTGGTACGGCGATCGGCCGCTTCCGGATCACGGCCGCAGGGTGGCGTGGCGTTCCAGGAACCGGGCGACGTCCGCCGGATCCTCCAGCGGCAGCGGGTAGACCACGAGGCGGTCCACGCCGAGGGCGGCGTACCGCTCGGCGGCGCGGGCGTCCACCTCCACCGGATCGAGCGGGGTGTAGCCGATCTCCAGCCGGCCCAGCCGGGCCGGGCGGCCGACCTCCTCCGCGGCTCGCCGCAGTCCGGCGAGGTGGCGGGGCAGGTCGTCGAGGCCGCCGTTGCCGAACCAGCCGTGACCACGGGAAACGGCGCGGCGGAACGCGGCCGGGCTGTGGCCGCCGACCACGATCCGGGGCCGGGCCGGCCGCGGGTGTGCGTCCACGTCGCGGAACTCGACGAACTCGCCCCGGTACGCCGGCGCCGGGTCGGTCCACAGCGCGGTCATCGCGTCGAGGTACTCGTCGGTGCGCTTCCCCCGCTCGGCCATCGCCACCCCGATCGCGCGCAACTCGGGTTCGAGGTACCCGGCGCCCACGCCGAGCAGCAGGCGGCCGCCGCTGAGCACGTCGAGGCTCGCCGCCTGTTTGGCGAGCACGAGCGGGTTGCGCTGCGGCAGGATGACGATCCCGGTGCCGAGTTCCAGCCGCTCGGTGACGGCCGCGACGTAGGCCAGGTGCACCAGCGGGTCGAGGATCGGGTCGGTCGGCTCCATCGGCGATGCCGGCACCCGCGGGCTCGGCAGCACCACGTGATCGCCCGCCCACCACGACGTGTAGCCGAGGTCTTCGGCCAGCCGCGCCAGCCGGACCGTCTCGGGCGGGCCCAGCGTCGCCTTGGCGTTCAGTCCCGCCACGCCCAGTTCCATGTCCCTCGCCCTTCGCCGTCTTCGATGATCACGCTCATCGTCGGGGCGTCCGGGCCCCGGCGTCCAAGATCGGCCGCTATAGCCTGTGGCTATGGATGTCCACGTCCGGGACCTGCGCTACTTCGTCGCGGTGGCGGAGGAGCTGAGCTTCACCAGGGCGGCCGGCCGGTTGTTCATCGCCCAGCCGTCGTTGAGCAAGCAGATCCGCAGGCTGGAGACGTCGCTGCGGATCCCGCTGTTCGAGCGCGACCACCGCACGGTCGTCCTGACCGCGGCGGGCGCGGCCTTGCTGCCGCAGGCCCGGCTGATCATCCGGCAGTGGGAGGACGCGCGGAGCGCGCTCGCCGAGGTGGCCGCGGCGCAGCGGGCGACCTTGACGGTCGGGTTCCACACCCGGATCGGCCGCGGGCTCATCCCGAACGTCACGGCGAAGATGGCGACGTCGCTGCCGGAATGGCGGCTCTTGTTCCGGCAGATCGCCTGGAGCGATCCGACCGTGGGGCTCGCCGGCGGCGAAGTCGATGTGGCCGTCGCCTGGCTGCCGGTCCCGGACGGGTTCGCGCGCAAGGTCGTCGCCACCGAAGACCGCTGGGTCGCCCTGCCGTCCGGGCATCGGCTCGCCGGGCGGAATGCCGTCCCGTTGAGCGAGCTGGCCGGCGAGCCGTTCATCGCGCTCCCGCGAACCGCCGGGCCGCTCCGCGAGTTCTGGCTGGGAAACGACCGGAGCACGGTGCCGGCGCGGGTCGTCGCCGAAGCCGAAACGGCCGAGGAATCCCTCGAAGCCGTCGGTTCCGGGCTGGGAGTCGTGCTGCTTTCCGCGGGCAACGCGCAGATCTACGAGCGCGACGACATCGTGTACCGCCGGGTCACGGGCCTCCCGCCCGGCGAACTCGCCGTCGTCTGGCGGGCGGGGGACGAGCGCCGGGCCGTGCGCGTTTTCGTCGAGGCGTGCGAGCGATGCCTCTGCGCCGGGTGAAGGGCGACGTTTCGGTTGCGGACGAAAGGTGGGGCGGGCGGGGCTCGAACCCGCGGCCAAGGGATTATGAGTCCCCTGCTCTAACCAACTGAGCTACCGCCCCCTCGCCTCGGCATGCACAAGCAGCCCGAGGTTTGCATGTGCACAGAACACTCAGTTCGCTTCAAGTTATCACAGCGGCCATCCGGGCAGATCCGGTAGGCCAAACAGGTTGAAGTGGCCGCCGACCGGCGGAGGCTCGTTTAGGTTGCAAGGGCGTCACCGCTGACCGGAACGGCGGGAGGAAGCAATGGGTTCTGCCACCTCGTCCCGTTACCGGGCGATCCGGCTGGCCTTGCTGGACGCGTTCGCCGCGGGAGCCGGGTTGGGCTACCTCGCGCACGAGTACCGGGAGGTCGTCGTGGCGAACCCGGGGATCATCGGCTTGACGCTGTTGCTCGTGTTCGCGGCCGGTTATCTGATCCGCATTGCCGCGCGGGCGTTGCGGCGCGCGGGTTCGCGCGTCGACGCCATTTTCGCGGAGGAGCTGGGAAACAAGCCTTCGCCCCGCCCGCGGTGACGGGAATTCTCCGCGGGCAGGGCGAAAACCGCGGATTCCGCTCAGCTTCCGCCGCCGCTGGGGGTGGGCGTCGGGAAACTCGAAGTCGGCGGGAGAGTCGTGCTGGGCGTGGGTGTGCGCGTCGGAGTCGCGGTGGTTCTCGGCGTCGAGGTGACCGGCGGTGTCGGTGTCGAGGTCGACGCTCCCGTCGTTGCGTAGGCCGCATAGCCGAACCAAATCCGGCTGAGCACCTTCGGCGTGTCCGCGTAGGCCATCGCCCGCACCCGGAACGTCGTGGCGGTGTAGGAACCCTGCACTGTGCTCAGCATGAACCCGTCGGCGGCGTCCGGCGTGATCGGCGAGAGCAGGATCACCCCCGGCGTCACACCGAGGCCGTGCGACACGGTGCAGTAGCCGGCGCCGTCGGTCACGCAGGTGTCCTGCGCCGTTTGGACGAGCGGTGCCGGTGACGGGCCGGCCGCGGACGACGCGCCCGCGAACGCCACCGCGCCCGCCGTCACCGCCGCGGCGCCCGCCAGCGCGGCGAGTGCGATTCGTGCTTTGTTCCCCATAAATGTCCCTCCAGAGTGGGTGATGCACCCCGCATCGCCGCACCACACTCTGCCGTTACCGCGTACATTCGGCTTGTACAACGTCTGTACGCGGCCGAAGGACGCTCTCGCCGACAGTCCACAAGGGACTCAGGCCGGCACGAGTTCCCGTTCCCGCTCGGCGGCGTACCGGCGAGCTAGGGTGGCGCAGACGATCAGCTGGATCTGGTGGAACAGCATCAGCGGCAGCACGATCAGGCCCACCTGGGCGTGCCCGAACAGCACCGTCGCCATCGGCAGGCCGCTGGCCAGACTCTTCTTCGACCCGCAGAACACGATGGTGATCCGGTCCGCGCGGGCGAAGCCCAGCAGGCGGGCGACCCGGCCCGTCGCCGCCAGCACCGCCGCGAGCAGCGCGCAGCACACCACGACCAGCACCAGGAGGTGCCCCGGGTCGAGCCGGTGCCAGATGCCCTCCGTCATGCCAGCGCTGAAGGCCGTGTACACCACCAGGAGGATCGAGCCGCGGTCGACCAGTTTCAGCGGTGCCGCACGGCGCGCGATCCAGCCGCCGATCCAGCGGCGCGCCAGCTGGCCCGCCACGAACGGCGCCAGCAGCTGCAACACGATCCCGAGCACCGCCGATCCGTCGACGCCCGCGCCGTCGCCGGCCAGCAGCAGGGCCACCAGCAGCGGCGTCAGCACGATGCCGGCCAGGTTGGACAGCGACGCGCTGCAGATCGCCGCCGCGACGTTGCCGCGGGCGATCGACGTGAACGCGATCGACGACTGCACGGTCGAGGGCAGCACCGCCAGGAACAGCACCCCCGCGGCCAGCTGGGCCGGCAGGATCGACGGCGGCAGGAGGAACAGCGCCAGGCCGAGCAGCGGGAACAGGACGAACGTCGCCGCGAGCACCACCGCGTGCAGCCGCCAGTGCCGCAGCCCGTCGAGCGCTTCCTGCGTCGACAGCCGGGCGCCGTAGAGGAAGAACAGCAGGCCGACGGCGATCGTGGTGGCGACGCCGAAGCCGCCGGCCACCGCGCCCGAAGCGGGCAGCAGGGTGGCGACGCCGACGGTGGCGAGGATCGCGAGGACGAACGGGTCTGGACGTAAGCGGGACATGGATCTCCTTCCCCATCGATTCTCGGCGACCGCACGCTCATTGGGAACCCCGATGACCGGACTGACTGTCATCGCGAATCGCGATAAACTCGCCCGGTGCTGGACCCTCGCCTGTGCCGGTCGTTCCTCGCCGTCGCCGAGACGCGCAGCTTCACCGCGGCCGCCCGGCGGCTGGGGGTCGGCCAGCCGACGGTCAGCCAGCACGTGCGACGGCTCGAGCGCGACTCCGGCGGGCTGCTGTTCGCCCGCGACACCCACACCGTCGAGCTCACCGCGCGCGGGCAGGCGATGCTCGGGTTCGCGCAGACCGTCGTCGACACCGAAGAGCGCGCGGAGCGGCATTTCCGCGGCGCCGAACTCCGCGGCCGGGTGCGCTTCGGTGTCTCCGAGGACTTCGCGCTGGGCGAGCTGCCGGAGATCCTGCACCGGCTGCGCCGCGGTCACCCGCTGGTGGACGTCGAGCTGACCGTCGAGCTGTCGGACGTGCTGACCCAGCGGCTGCGGTCCGGGCAGCTCGACCTGGTGCTGGGCAAGCGCCGCCCGGGCGCGCACCACGGCCGGCTGCTCTGGCGGGAGCCGCTGGTCTGGATCGGGTCGGCCGCCACCGTGCTGGAGCCGGGCCGGCCGGTGCCGCTGGTGCAGTACCCGATGCCGTCGATCACGCGTCAGCTGGCGGTGGAGTGCCTCGAGCGAGCCGGCCTCGAGTGGCGCGCGGCGTGCCAGACGTCGAGCCTCACCGGCCTGCGCGCCGCGGCGGCGGCCGGCCTGGGCGTCACCCTGCACGCGCGCAGCCTGATCCCGGCCGGCCTGATCGAGCTCGACGGCCTGCCGGAGCCCGGCGACATCGAGTTCATGCTGCTGGCCCGGGAGTCGATGGAAGGCCCGGCGGCGGCGCTGGCGGAATTCGTTCTGGAGCGCGTCAACTCTCTTCGCCCGTGAGCAGCCGGCGCAGGCGGCCGAGCGCGCGGTGCTGGGCGACCCGGACGGCGCCGGGCGTGGAACCCACCGCCGCGGCCGTTTCCTCCGCCGAGAGCCCGACCACCACCCGCAGCACGACGATCTCCCGCTGCTTCGCGGGCAGGATGTCCAGCAGCCGGGCCAGTCGCTCGTTCAGCTCGGACCGCAGCGCCCGCTGCTCCGGGCCGGTCGTCTCGCTGACGCCGTCCGGGACCTCCGGCACCGGATCGCTGCGGTTGCGGGCCGCGGCGCGGTGGGCGTCGGCCACCTTGTGCTGGGCGATGCCGTAGACGAACGCCAGGAACGGGCGGCCCTGGTCGTGGTACGACGGCAGTGCGGTGAGCACGGCGAGGCAGACCTCCTGGGCGACGTCGTCCGCCGAAGTGAAGGATCGCTCGTGCCGGCCGACGCGGGCCCGGCAGTAGCGCACGACCAGCGGCCGGACGGTGGCGAGCAGGCGCGCGATCGCGGCGTCGTCGCCGGCGATCGCGGCGGCGACCGGCTCGTCGTGGCGCCGCCAGTGCGGGGGGAACGCCTCGGCGGGCTGCGTCGCGGCGATCTCCCGGACCAGTGCCCGGCTGCGCACGCGCAGCAGGGTGCCCTCCACGTCGAGCCCGATGCGCAGCGAGTCGTGCAGGGCGGCGTTGGACTCCCGCAGCTGCTCGGTGATCGCCCGATCCCCGTACTCGGTTGCCGGCATTTCGCTCACCTTTTCCTGTCCCGCTGGTCACCGGGCCGAGCGGCCCGGAGTCGCCTGAGGCGTTCCCGCACGTGGCGGAGGGTGGACCGGACCGTCGCGGGGGCGATCCGGAGCGCCTCCGCGATCTGGGACGGCGTGAACCCGTCAAGCGACCACGCCAGCACCATCCGCTGCTTGCCCGGGAGCGCGGCGAGCAGCTCGATGAGCCCCGCGTGCTGCTCGACCAGCCCGGCGAGCTCCTCGTCGTCCCGCGGATCGCCCGCCAGGGTCCAGTCCGCCCGCGCGTCGCCCGGGGCGTCGATCAGCCGCCCGGCGACCCGGCGCACCCAGGCCCGCGGGTCTTCGGCGGTCGGCCACGCCTCCAGCGCGTGCAGCATCGCCTCGGCGGCGACGTCACGGGCCGCCTCGACCTCGAACCCGGCCTTGCAGAGGAACGCCACGAGGGCCGGGAAGTCGGCGCGGAAGAACGCGTCGAACTCGTCGTGACCGCACACGGAACCCCACCACCCCTCGCCTCACAAGGACAGGTGCACTGAGGTGACCGCTACGTGTAACGATTGGATCAAGACTGCCCCGTAGGAGTAATGCACCGCGTTGCTTCGGTGACAGCTCGTGACGAACGGCCGCGGCCGTGGTCGGGGACGTTCGGAGAGCGACGCCGCCTGGGTCCGCGAACGGCGGCTTCCGGCCACGTGGACCACCCGGCTCCGATGACCACGTTTCGATCACTCGCGACCGGAAACCCGTACCAGACAACGCGGAAGGGGACCGGTGACGGCCGGTCCGCGGCCCTCGGCGACCTGCGCGGGTCGCCGATCGGGTGACGTGATCGACATCGAGATCCCCGGAAGAAAGGCGTACTCTCATGTGTTGCAGTCTTGGTTGCCCGGAGGGTGAGCCGGGGACCGAAGCCAAAACCCCCTTGACCCAGGCGGATACGCTCGCGCGCCCGCCGAAATCAAGTCGGTTGACGCGCCCCAACAATGGGAAGCAGTAACAC
>NZ_JBHVXZ010000107.1:0-35025 GCF_042881395.1 Amycolatopsis sp. NPDC058278
CTCATGACGTGCCCGCACTTCCAGGGCTTGCTGGACCGACAGCTCCATCGTTCTTGACAACTTCTCTGTTCGGCTGGATGCTGGGCGCATGTTTCCCGTGGCGGTGATCGAAGACGCGGCGGCGGCCGAGGTGTCGCTGGACCCGGTCCGGGCCCGGCTGCTGGCCGAACTGGCCGAACCGGCGTCGGCGACGATGCTCTCCACCCGCGTCGGCCTGCCGCGCCAGAAGGTCAACTACCACCTGCGGGCGCTGGAGAAGCACGGCTTGGTGGAACTGGTCGAGGAGCGCCGCAAGGGCAACGTCACCGAGCGGATGATGCGGGCGACGGCGGCCTCCTACGTCATCTCGCCGACGGCGCTGGCCGCGGTCCAGCCGGACCCGGCCCGCTCGCCCGACCGGCTCTCCGCGCGGTGGCTGCTCGCCGTCGCCGGCCGGCTGGTGCGCGACGTCGGCCTGCTGATCACCGGCGCGGCCAAAGCCCAGCAACGCGTCGCGACCTTCGCCCTCGACGGCGAGGTGCGGTTCGCCTCCGCCGCCGACCGGGCCGCGTTCGCCGAGGAGCTCACGGCCGCCGTCACGACGCTGGTGGGCAAGTACCACGACGAGACGGCCGAGAAGGGCCGCCGCCACCGGGTGGTCGTCGCCGTGCACCCGAGTGTCCCGGAGGAGTCCTGAGATGGGGTACGAGTTCGAACTGACCGACGCCGCCGAAGTCGGGGCGACTCCGGAGCAGGTGTGGGAGGCCATCGCGACCGGGCCGGGCATCGACTCGTGGTTCATGGGCCGCAACGAGGTCGAGGGCGGCACCGGCGGCACGATCCGCGGCGCTTTCGGTGCCTACCGGCCCGAATTCCGGATCCGCGAGTGGGACCCGGCGGAGAAGCTCGCCTACGGCAGCGAGACCGCGCCGGACGGGCGGCGGATCGCGTACGAGTTCCTCATCGAGGGACGCGACGGCGGCAGCACGGTGCTCCGGTGCGTCACGAGCGGCTTCCTGCCGGGCGACGACTGGGAGGACGAGTTCGAGGCGATGACCGCGGGCGGCGAGCTGTTCTTCCGCACGCTGGTGGAGTACGTAACGCACTTCGCGGGCCGGACCGCGACGCCGGTCACGGCCTTCGGCCCGCCGGTGGGGGACTGGGACGAGGCGTGGACGCGGCTCGGTGCGGCGCTGGGCCTGCCGGCGCGCCCGGCGACGGGCGACCGGGTCCGGATCGGCCAGGAGGGCGTGGTCTACGCGGCGAACGACCAGACGGTGGGCGTGCGAACGGCGGACGCGATGTTCCGGTTCGTGCGCGGCATCCAGGGCGTGCTGGTCGCCTGCCACCACTTGTTCACCCCCGGCGCCGACGCGGACGTCGAGGAGAAGGCCTGGGGTGACTGGCTGAACCGGGTGTCCGGTTAGGTCGGCAGATTAGGTCGGCAGAGCGCCGGGCAGGCTCTGGGCCGTCTTCTTGCGGCGCAGCCAAACCCGCCGCGTCCCGTCGGCGTAAAGCCGTACGGTCCGCAGTTCCCAGCCCGCGAACTCCGCGTGGATGGAGAGCTGGATCGCCGCCGCACGCCGGGACACGCCCGGGGGGAGGTGCAGACGGCGATACTCCCAATCCCCTTCGACCACCGCCTCGCTGACCGCTGTCATGGCTGGATCACCTGGGTCCCTTCTCCGGCGGCCGAGCCGACGATCACCCGGCCGCTCTTCTCGTCCACCCCGACCGAGTCCGGCTGGCGCACGGTGGGGAACCGGTACTTCTCCACGGGCTCGCCGCCGCGGACGTCGAACCCCGCCACTTCGTTCCGTTCGGTGAGCGTCACCCACGCCAGGCTGCGCGTGGCGTCGTAGGCGATCCCGTACGCGCCGCCGGGCACCGGGTACCGCTGCTTCAGGATCAGCGGACCCGCCGAGAACGCCAGCAGCGCCCCCGCCCGCGCGTCGGTCACCAGCACCCGCCCGTAGGAATCCGCCACGGCGTTCGCGGCGCCGTCGCCCGCACGCAGGCCCTCGCCGACCTTCCCGGCCGCGACGTCGACCGAAAACACCGCCGTCCGCAGCCGGTCCAGCACCACCACGCCGCTCCCGGTGTCGACCACGTCGTCGGCGCTGTAGAGCTGCCCGCCGATCGTCCGCGCCGGACCCGCCGCAGGCAGCACCCGGATGTCCTTGCCCGCCCCCATCGCGACCAGCCGATCCGCTCCGAACGCGAGGCTCGACGCCGGCTGCCCGCCCGTCTTCGTCTCGGTCAGCCTCCGGTCCGGCAACGTCAGCTGCTGCACCACACCCTGATCCGGTTCGGCGATCTCGACCCGCCCCGGCGCCACCGTCAGCCGCGACACCTTGCCGTATAACGGCATATTCACCGGGGGTGACGCGAGCGCGTTCAGGTCGTACAGGCGCAAAGCGGGCGGAGAAGACACCGCCACGACGAGGGTCGCCGTCTTCGGATCCACGGCGACGGCCGACACCGAGCCGGCGTCGAGCACCTGACCGGCGGGCTTCACGGTTACGGCGGGGGAGACGGCCGGGCCCGCGGCGACGGGGTTCGCCACGATCTGCAGGTCGTCGGAGGTCGACTTGGCCGACGAACAGCCCGAGAGCACGAGGGCACCGGCGAGCGGGAGCACGATCCACGACACGGCGGCGAACCGACGCACGTTGCTGCCTCCAGGGGTCCCTCGGCGGGCGGTCTTCACCAGCATGCTCCTTGATCCCCGTGCCGTCACGTGCGTGTCACCGAACAGACACCTGGCGCTCATCGCGGCCAGCGTTCGGGGTAGCCGACCTCGATCGCGCTGACGTCGTCGAGCGCGGACCGGATGGCGGGCGGGAGGGTGATGTCCTCCGCCGTCAGCGAGCCGGTGAGCTGGCCGGTGTCGCGCGCGCCGACGACCGGGGCGACGACGCCGGGCCGGTCGCGGACCCAGGCCAGGGCGACGGCCAGCGGTGACGTGCCGAGCCCGTCGGCGGCGGTCGCGACCGCCTGCACGATCCGGGCGGCGCGGTCGGTGCGGTGGTGCTCGACGTAGCCGGCGTAGGCGCTGTTCGCGCCGCGCGAGTCGGCGGGCGTGCCGGTGCGGTACTTGCCGGTCAGGACGCCGCGGCCCAGTGGCGCCCAGGGCAGCAGCCCGATGCCGTGGTGGGCGGCCGCGGGCACGACCTCGCGGTCGACGCCGCGTTCCAGCAGTGAGTACTCGACCTGGGTGGAGACGAGGGGAGCGACGGCGGAGGCGCCCGCGGCGGCGGTGGCCAGCTGCCAGCCGGCGTAGTTCGAGACGCCGACGTAGCGAACCTTTCCGCTGGTCACGGCGTACTCGAGGGCGGAGAGCGTCTCGGTGAGCGGCACGCAGTCGTCCCAGGCGTGCAGCTGCCACAGGTCGATGTGGTCGGTGCCGAGCCGCTTGAGCGAGCCGTCGAGCGCGGTGAGCAGCGCGCCGCGCGAGGCACCGCCGCCGAACGGGCCGTCGTCGCGCCGGGCCACGGCCTTCGTCGCCAGCACGACGTCGTCGCGGGGCACGAGGTCGCCGAGCAGCGAGCCGAGCACCCGCTCGCTCTCGCCCTCGCCGTAGATGTCGGCCGTGTCCACCAGGGTGCCGCCGGCGTCGACGAAGGCGACCAGCTGGCTGGCCGCCTCCTCCGCGTCCGTGTCGCCACCCCAGGTCATGGTGCCGAGCGCCATACGGGAGACGCGCAGTCCCGAGCGGCCGAGCAGTCGCTTTTCCACGACCGCCGAGCCTAGTGGGCTGCCCCGTCCGGAGGAGACCAAGGTGAGTCGTGTCGCGATCATGGCCCCCGTTAGGGTCTGGCCCCGTGCGACTCGGACTGAATCTCGGCTACTGGGGAGCGGGGAACGACCCCGCGAACCTGGCCCTGGCCAAACAGGCGGACGAGCTCGGCTACGCGGTCGTGTGGGCCGCGGAGGCCTACGGCTCGGACGCGGTGACCGTGCTCACGTGGATCGCGGCGCAGACGGCGCGGATCGACGTCGGTGCCGCGGTCCTGCAGATCCCGGCCCGCACCCCGGCGATGACGGCGATGACCGCCGCGACCCTCGACACGCTCTCGGGCGGCCGGTTCCGGCTCGGTCTCGGCGTGTCCGGCCCGCAGGTGTCCGAGGGCTGGCACGGCGTGCGCTTCACCTCGCCGGTGGGCCGCACGCGCGAGTACGCCGGGATCGTGCGGACGGCGTTGCGCCGTGAGCGCCTGAAGTTCGAGGGCGAGCACTTCACGCTGCCGCTGCCGGACGGGCCAGGGAAGGCGCTGCGGCTGACCGTCCGCCCGGCCCGCAAGCACATCCCGCTCTACCTGGCCGCGATCGGCCCGAAGAACCTGGAGCTGGCCGGGGAGATCGCCGACGGCTGGCTGCCGGTGTTCTTCTCGCCGGCACACGCGGGGGAGCAGCTGGCCCACGTCCGCGCCGGCGCCGAGCGGGCCGGACGCACCCTGGACGGCTTCGATGTCGTGCCGTCCGTGCCGCTGGTGCCCGGCGACGACTGGCGGACCTGCGCGGACGCCGTGCGCGGCTACGCGGCGCTGTACCTCGGCGGGATGGGGAGCAAGGAGAAGAACTTCTACAACCGGCTGGCGTGCCGGATGGGATTCGCGGCCGAGGCCGCCGAAGTGCAGGAGAAGTACCTGGCCGGCGACCGGGCCGGGGCGATGGCGGCGGTGCCGCCGGAGTTCCTCGACGCGACGTCGCTGCTGGGTCCGAAGGAACGGATCGCGGAAAAGATGACGGAATACGCCGAAGCCGGCGTGACGACCCTGTCGGTGTCGCCCTACACGCCGGAGCCGGCCGCAGCGCTGCGCACGGCCGTCGAGGCCCTGGAACTGGCGGGGGTGGCCTGACGTGGGCTGGTTCGAAGCACTCGTCCTGGGCCTGGTCCAGGGCCTGACGGAGTTCCTGCCGATCTCCTCGAGCGCGCACCTGCGGATCGTCGCGGCGCTGGCCGGCTGGGACGACCCGGGCGCGGCGTTCACCGCGGTCACCCAGATCGGCACCGAGCTGGCGGTGATCATCTACTTCGGGCCGAAGATCGGGAAGATCCTGCGGGCCTGGTTCTTCTCGCTCTACAAGGCGGAGTGGCGCCGCGACCCGGACGCCCGGCTGGGCTGGCTGATCATCGTCGGCTCGCTGCCGATCGTGGTGCTCGGGCTGCTGCTGCAGGACCAGATCGACAGCGCCTTCCGCGACCTGCGGATCACCGCGACCGTGCTCATCGTGTTCGGCGTGATCCTGCTGATCGCCGACCGGATCGGCAAGCAGAACCGCACGCTGGACGACCTCACCGTGCCGCACGGCCTGGGCTTCGGCTTCGCGCAGGCGCTGGCCCTTATTCCCGGCGTGTCCCGCTCGGGCGGCACCACGAGCGCGGGCCTGCTGCTGGGCTACACGCGGGCCGAGGCGGCGGAGTACTCGTTCCTGCTGGCGCTGCCGGCGGTGTTCGGCTCCGGGGTGTACAAGCTCAAGGACATCGGCTCGGGCGACGTGCCGGCCCAGTGGGGCCCGACGATCCTGGCCACGCTGGTCGCCTTCGGCGTCGGGTACGTCGTGATCGCCTGGCTGATGGCCTACATCAAGAAGCGCAGCTTCGTGCCGTTCGTGGTCTACCGGCTGGTGCTCGGCGTGCTGCTGTACGTGCTGATCTTCACCGGTGTCCTGGACCCGAACGCCGGGCCCGTCGGGCACTGAGGCCGCCCGCGTGGGGACCGCATGATCGGTCCCCACGTAGGGTGGGTCCCGTGAGTACGGTCATTCTGCTCCGGCACGGCAAGTCCACGGCCAACGGCGCCGGCATCCTGGCCGGGCGGTCCCCGAAGGTCAACCTCGACGACACCGGCCGTGCCCAGGCGGAGAAGCTCGTCGAACGCCTCGACGGGGTCCCGCTGGCCGGGCTCGTCGTGTCGCCCCTGCTGCGGTGCAAGCAGACGGTCGGCCCGCTCGCGGCCGCCCGGGACCTCGCGAAGACCGTCGAGCCCGGGCTGTCCGAAGTGGACTACGGCGACTGGACCGGCAAGGAGCTCAAGCACCTCGCGAAGGAGCCGCTCTGGCGGGTCGTGCAGGCGCACGCCTCCGCGGCGGTGTTCCCCGGCGGCGAGGGCCTGGCCCAGATGCAGGCGCGGTCGGTGGCCGCCGTCCGCGCCCACGACCGGCGGATCGCCGCCGAGCACGGCGACCACGCGGTCTGGCTGCTGTGCAGCCACGGTGACGTCATCAAGGCCATCCTGGCCGACGCGCTCGGCCAGCACCTCGACGCCTTCCAGCGGATCGTCGTCGACCCCGCGTCCATCTCGGTCGTGCGCTACACCGAGACGCGGCCGTTCGTGATGCGGGTCAACGACCACGGCGGCGACCTGCGCGGCATCGTGCCGCCGGCACCCAAGCCGAAGCGGGGCAAGAAAGCCGGGCCGAGCAGCGACGCCGTGGTGGGCGGTACCACGGGCCGGTGACGCCGGCCACCTCCGGAAAGCGCTGACATCCACACAGGTCGACCCCGTAGGGTGGCGGGACCGAGTGTTGTCCCCGACCAGGAGCCTGCCCCGATGATTTCGCCGGACAATCCGTTCGCCGCACCCAGCGAGCTGCCCTACGCCCTGCCGCCCTTCGACCGGATCTCCGACGAGCACTACCGGCCCGCGTTCGAGGCCGGGCTGGCCGAGCACGCGGCAGAGATCGAGCAGATCGCGGCGCAGGACGCCGAGCCGACGTTCGAGAACACCATCGTGGCCCTCGAGCGCGCCGGCGAGCTGCTGGGCCGCGTGGCGAGCGTGTTCTACAACCTGTCCGGCTCCAACAGCACCGACGAGATCCAGGCCATCCAGGCGGAGTTCGCGCCGAAGCTGGCCGCCCACCACGACGCGATCCACCTGAACCCGCAGCTGTTCGCCCGGATCGACGCGCTGCACACCCGCCGCGACGAGCTCGGCCTCGACGAAGAGTCGCTGCGGCTGCTGGAACGGCGGCACACCGACTTCAGCCGGGCCGGGGCCGGCCTCGGCCCGGCCGAGCAGGCCCGGCTGCGCGAGCTCAACGAGCAGCTCTCCACCCTGCAGACGAAGTTCCAGCAGAACCTGCTCAAGGACACCAACGAGCTGGCCGTCGTCATCGCCGACCGCGCCGAGCTCGACGGCTTCGGCGAAGGCGCGATCGCCACCGCGGCGGAAGCGGCGTCCGCGCGCGGCGAGGACGGCAAGTACGTGCTCACGCTGAGCCTGCCGACCAGCCAGGCCTCACCGCTGGAGACCCTGCGCGACCGCGACGTCCGCGAGCGCATCCACACCGCGTCGATGGCGCGGGGCAACCGCGGCAACTCCTTCGACAACAACGCCGTCGTGGCCGAGATCGTCCGCCTGCGCGCGGAACGGGCCGTGTTGCTCGGCTACCCGAACCACGCCGCGTACGTCATCGCGGACGAGACGGCGAAGACCGCCGAAGCCGCCGCGGGGCTGCTGGAGCGGCTGGCACCCGCGGCCGTCGCGAACGCCCGCGCCGAAGCCGCCGAACTGCAGCAGCTGCTGGAAGCCGACGTGCCGGACGCGAAGCTGCGGCCGTCGGACTGGCCGTTCTACGCCGCCCAGGTCCGCCGCGAGCGCTTCGAGGTCGACACCGAGGCCCTGCGCCCGTACTTCGAGGCCGACCGCGTGTACCTCGACGGCGTCTTCCACGCCGCCACCAAGCTGTACGGCCTGACCTTCACCGAGCGGGACGACCTGCCCAAGTACCACCCGGAGGTCCGGACCTTCGAGGTCTTCGACGCCGACGGCACCCCGCTGGGCCTGTACCTGCTCGACCTGTACACCCGCGACGCCAAGCGCGGCGGCGCCTGGATGAACACCTTCGTCGACCAGTCCGAACTGCTCGGCCGCAAAACGGTCGTGGTCAACGTCCTCAACGTGAACAAGCCGCCGGCGGGGGAGCCGACCCTGCTCACCTTCGACGAGGTCGTCACCGCGTTCCACGAGTTCGGGCACGCCCTCCACGCGCTCGTTTCGTCGGTCCGCTACCCGACGTTCTCCGGCACCAACGTGCCCCGCGACTTCGTCGAATACCCCTCCCAGGTCAACGAGATGTGGATGCTGTGGCCGGAAGTCCTGGCTCACTACGCGAAGCACCACGAGACGGGGGAGGCGCTGCCGCAGGAACAGGTGGACAAGCTGCTCGCCGCCCAGCAGTACGGCGAAGGGTTCTCCACCACCGAGTACCTGGCGGCGTCCCTGCTCGACCAGGCCTGGCACGGCCTCGGCGTCGACGACCGGGTGGGGGAGGTGCAGCGGTTCGAGGCGGAAGCCCTCGTGAAGGCCGGCGTGGCCGTCGAAGCGATCCCGCCGCGCTACCGCACGACCTACTTCGCCCACATCTTCAGCGGCGGCTACAGCGCCGGGTACTACTCCTACATCTGGAGCGAAGTCCTCGACGCCGACACCGTCCAGTGGTTCCGCGAAAACGGGGGACTGACCCGCGAGAACGGCGACCACTTCCGCCGCACCCTCCTCGGCCGGGGCGGCAGCATCGACCCCATGGACGCGTTCCGCGCCTTCCGGGGCCGCGACCCGGAGATCGAGCCCCTGCTGGCCCGCCGAGGTCTCAGCGGAGTCTGATCTCCAACTGTATAACGGCCTATACGGTGGGGCTGGTTTTCCAACCACCCCCACCGTATACGAAAAAGAAAGCCAAAGACGCGGCTCAGGCTGTGACGGCTCGCGCGCCCGTGACGATGTGGTCGACGAAGCCGTACGAGAGGGCTTCGTCGGCGTCGAACCAGCGGTCGCGGTCGGCGTCCGCGGTGATGCGCTCGACGGTTTGGCCGGTCTGCCGCGCCGTGATCTCCGCGATCCGGCGCTTCATCCTGCCGAACACCTCGGCCTGGATGGCGATGTCGGTGGCGGCTCCGCCGATGCCCGCCGAGGGCTGGTGCATGACGATGCGGGTGTTGGGCAGCAGGTAGCGCTTCCCGGGGGTGCCGGAGGAGAGCAGGAACTGGCCCATGGAGGCGACGAACCCGAGGCCGTACGTGGTTACGTCGGGTTTGACGAGCTGCATGGTGTCGTAGATGGCCATGCCCGCGGTGACCGAGCCGCCGGGTGAGTTGATGTAGAAGGTGATGTCCTTCGCCGGGTCGTCGGCGGCGAGCAGGAGCAGCTGCGCGACGATCCGGTTGGCCACCTCGTCGGTGACCTCGGAGCCGAGGAAGACGATGCGGTCGCGCAGGAGCTGCTGGTAGACCGTGTCGTCGGGTGACGTGGTGGGTGCCTGCATGTCGGGTACGGCGAGAAGGGTCATGGGCCGACGGTAGGGCGCAAGATCCGGTCCGGGGGCCCGGTTTCGCTGTGAGCGTGCGGTGTTCGCCGGACGCGAAAGGGGGCCGCCGTCCGGAGTGGACGGCGGCCCCCGGTGCGTGGGTGGCTCAGATGAGGCCGAGCTTCTGCACGGTGTCGCGTTCCTCGACGAGTTCCGCGACGGAGGCGTCGATGCGCGCGCGGGAGAAGTCGTCGATCTCGAGACCCTGGACGATCTTGTACTGGCCGTTCTCGGCGGTGACCGGGAAGGACGAGATGAGGCCTTCGGGGACGCCGTAGGAGCCGTCGGAGGCGACGGCGGCGGAGGTCCAGTCGCCGGCCGGGGTGCCGTTGACCCAGGTGTAGACGTGGTCGATGGCGGCGGAAGCGGCCGAGGCGGCGGAGGAGAGGCCGCGGGCTTCGATGATCGCCGCGCCGCGCTTGGCGACGGTGGGGATGAAGTCGCTCTCCAGCCAGGCCTGGTCGACGGCGTCGGCGATGCTCTTGCCGCCGAATTCGGCGTGCTGGACCGAGGGGTACTGGGTGGCGGAGTGGTTGCCCCAGATGGCGACCTTCTTGAGTTCGGTCACCGGGACGCCGAGCTTCTTGGCGAGCTGGGCGAGGGCGCGGTTGTGGTCGAGGCGGGTCATCGCGGTGAAGCGGTCGGCGGGCACGTCGGGGGCGTGCGAGCGGGCGATGAGGGCGTTGGTGTTGGCGGGGTTGCCGACGACGAGGACCTTGATGTCGTCGGCGGCGCCGGCGTTGATGGCTTCGCCCTGGGGCTTGAAGATGCCGCCGTTGGCTTCGAGGAGGTCGCCGCGCTCCATGCCCTTGCTGCGGGGGCGGGCGCCGACGAGGAGGGCGATGTTGGTGCCTTCGAAGGCCTGCTTGGGGTCGTCGAAGATGTCGGTGCCGGCGAGGAGGGGGAACGCGCCGTCTTCGAGCTCCATCGCGGTGCCCTCGGCCGCCTTGACCGCCTGCGGGATCTCGAGGAGCCGCAGCTTCACCGGGACGTCCTGGCCGAGGAGCTGACCGGACGCGATGCGGAAGAGCAGCGCGTAGCCGATCTGGCCGGCGGCGCCGGTGACGGTCACGTTGACTGGGGCTTGGGTCATTGCGGTTCTCCAGCTTGAGACGACTTTGGCTAGTGCTGTGGAGCCTATCCCTCCTGGGCGTCGCCGGTCGGGTGCGTCCAGTCACTGTTGTGAGGATCGCTTTTCAGGGGGCTCCGGGTGGCGAAGCCCCCGGCCCGGGGCAAAGCCCCGGTTGTTGCAGCTCGCTTTTCAGGGGGCTCCGGGTGGCGAAGCCCCCGGCCCGGGGCAAAGCCCCGGTTGTCACAGCTCGCTTTTCAGCTGTCGGTGACGTTGGCGGCGAGGCGGTGGAGGAGGTCGGCGAGCTGGGCGATCTCGGTGTCGGTGAGGCCTTGGCGCATGCGCTGGTCGTGGGCGATGGCGGCGGTGGCGAGGTGGTGGAAGAGCTTTTCGCCGTCGTCGGTGAGTTCGACGAGGTGGACGCGGCGGTTGGCGGGGTCGCGGCGGCGGGTGACGAGGCCGGCGTCTTCCATGCCGTTGAGGTGGTGGGTGAGGGTGGCGCCTTGGATGCCGACGGCGTCGGCGAGTTCGCGTTGGTTGGCGGCGGGGGTGGTTTTGAGGGAGATGAGGATCTGCCAGATGGGCTGGGAGCCGCCGGCGGCGGCGAGGGCTTGGTCGAAGGCGCGGGCGGCGGTTTTGGCGGTGCGGGCGAGGACGACGCCGATGGGGGCGGTGGTGGGTTTGGGCACGGCGGAACTCTAACGCAGATGCCGAGAAGTCTAAGCGTTTGACATCTAACGGTTAGACTTCTAACGTTGAGGCATCGAACGGAAGGGGAACGCGATGAGCGTCGAAGAGCAGGTCCGCGAGTTCGGCCGGGTGTGGGCCGCGGCGGAGGAACGCGGCGACACCGAGGTGCTGGCCGAGTTGGTCACCGACGGGTTCCGCCTGGTCGGTCCGCTGGGGTTCGTGCTGGACCGCGACCAGTGGCTGGCGCGCTACGCGGGCGGCGGGCTGGTCACGGAGAAGCTGGGGTGGACCGAGGTCGAGGTCCGCGAGATCGGTGGCACCGCGATCGCGATCGGCGTGCACGAGCAGGTGGCGACGCACCAGGGGAACCCGGTGAACGGGCGCTTCCGCGCCACGCACGTGCTGGTCCACGCGGATGACCGCTGGCGGCTGGCGGGTATCCACCTGAGCCCGATCGGTGCGCCGTTCGCCCCCGGCGGTGACCGGCGATGAGCGTCGAGCTGAACCACACGATCGTGTGCGTCACCGACCGCGGGAAGTCGGCGGAGTTCCTGGCCGGGATCCTGGGCCTGGAGGCCGGGCCGGTCGCCGGGCCGTTCGTTCCCGTCCGGCTCGCGAACGGCGTGACCCTGGACTACCTGCGGGTGGATCACGTGACGAGCCAGCACTACGCGTTCCTGGTCGGCGACGACGACTTCGACGCCGCGCTGGCGCGGATCGAAGCGGCCGGTGTCGCGTACTGGGCGGACCCGTTCCACGAACGGCCCGGTGAGGTCAACGGCCTCAACGGCGGCCGCGGGATCTACTTCGAGGATCCCGACGGCCACAACATGGAACTGCTGACGAGGGGGTAGCCGTGCGCTTGAGCATCGGGATCACGGACTTCTCGTGGCCGGACAAGCTGACCGACGAGCTGGCCGCTGTCGCGGTGGCGGCCGAGGACGCCGGGCTGGACACGCTGTGGGTGGCCGATCACCTCCTGCAGGCCGACCCGCACAGCAGCGCGGACTCGGCCATGCTCGAGGCCTACACGACGCTGGGTTTCCTCGCCGGCCGGACCGCCCGGATCGGGCTGGGCACGATGGTTTCGGCGGTGACGTTCCGGCCGCCGGCGCTGCTGGTCAAGGCCGTCACCACGCTGGACGTCCTGTCCGGCGGGCGGGCGCGGTTCGGCATCGGTGCCGGGCACCACGACGGCGAGGCGCGGGCGATGGGCCTGCCGTTCCCGCCGGTGGGCGAGCGGTTTGCGCGGGTGGAGGAGACCGTGCGGCTGGCGCTGCGGATGTGGGCGGGCGACGAGTCGCCGTTCGAGGGTGAGCACTACCGGCTCGAGCGTCCGATCGGGAGTCCGCGGCCGGTGCGGCGGCCGCGGATCCTCGTCGGCGGGGCGGGTGAACGGCGGACGTTGCGGCTGGTCGCGCAGTACGCCGACGCGTGCAACGTCTTCGACGTCCCGGACGGCGGGCGGACGGTGCGTCACAAGCTCGCCGTCCTGGCGCGGCACTGCGAAGAGGTGGGGCGGCCCTACGGGGAGATCGAGAAGACGATCAGCACCCGGCTGGCCCCCGGTGAGCCGGCGGAGTCGTTCGCGCGGCGCTGTGAGGAGTTCGCCGGGTGGGGCATCGATCACGCGGTGGTGATCACGGCCGGTCCGTGGCCGGTGGCGGGGGTCGAGACGCTGGGGCGAGTGGCGGCGTTGATCGGCTGAGCCGGACGTCACGCGGGTGATCGTGGGCGGTCGCCGGGGGAGCGGGGGCGCGAAATCGTTTTCTCCGAGCATTTATTCGCGTCCGCCGGAATGGGCTTTACGAAAATTGTCGAAACGTGAGCAATGTCGCTTGGTGGGACGAGGTGCGCAGCGTTGCTCCGTTCAGCGGGGTTTGCTTCCATGATCCTTTCGCTACCATGGGTCGGCCCCCGTCCCCAATTTGAATGTATTGGGAAGGATTCCGATGCTGTCTGCGGTCGTTGCTGCCGTAATGGCGCTGTCCTCAGTGGTCGCCCCGCATTCGTGGAACACCCCTCCGCCGCCCGACAAAATCGTCATCGACGTCGTCAACGCCATCGGCACCGGCTGTCCGACCGGCACGTCGGCGGTCGCCGTCTCGCAGGACAATACGGCGTTCACCGTGACCTACAGCGCCTACACGGCGTTGGTCGGGGTCGGCGCCGGGCCGCTGGACGCCCGGAAGAACTGCCAGATCGGCCTGCGGGTGCACGTGCCGCAGGGGTTCACCTACGGAATCGCGCAGGCCGACTACCGCGGATTCGCGCACTTGGAACGTGGTTCGACCGGGCTGGAAAGAGCGAATTACTATTTCCAGGGCAATTCTCCGACGGCGTACGTTCAGCACCCGCTGACTGGGCCTTTCGAGGACGACTGGCATTTCACCGATTCCACGGAGGTGGGCGCGATCGCGTTCAAGCCGTGCGGTGAGGAACGCAACCTGAACATCAACACGGAATTGCGGGCCGCGGCCGGGACGTCGGATCCGAAGAAGACGACGAGCTACGTCACGATGGACTCGACCGACGGCAGCATCACCACCACCTACCACTTCGCGTGGCTGACCTGCCCGTGATCGGCTCCGGGTGACCGGAGGTGGAGAGGGGCGGCGCGGCGCCGAAAGCTGCGCCGCCCCGGCCGGTCAGGGCTTCGCCGGGGCCCGGGGATCGGTGGCTTCGACGCCGAAGACGCGGCCGAGGGAGACGAGGGCCTCGTCGAGGTGGCTGAGGCTGGAGAGGACGGCCCGGGTTTCGGCCGCTTCGACGCGGTCGGAGACGGGGGTGCCGTCGTCGCGCACGAGCGTGCCGGGTGTGGGGCCACCCGGGGCGTTCAGCGCTGTGCGGAGGACGTCGATGTTGGCCAGCAGCCGTCCGGTGAACTGCCGGAGCCGGTCGGCGTCGGAGCCGGTGAGCTGGCCGGGCTGGGCGCGTGCGGCGACGTGGCGGGCCCGGAAGGCGATGGTTTCCAGGGTGGTCAGCACGTGCCAGCCGTAGTCGCGGCGGGCGCTGCGGAGGTTCACCGGGTGGGTCAGCGGTTCGATGGTGGTGCGGACCTGTTCGACGCTGCGGTCGAGGTCGCGGGAGAGTTCGATGATGTTGACGTTCTCCTCGCCGGCGAGGAGGCCGCGGGTGTGCTCGAGGAACTCTTCGAGGTCGTCGAGCACCGCGGCGATGTCGTCGAGCATGACCGAGCGGGTGCGGACCGGGACGATGACGACCGCGGCGAGGATGCCGGCGGCGGCGCCGACGGCGGTCTCGGCGACGCGGATCCAGAGCACTTCGAGGCTGAACGTGCCGAGCAGGCTGTAGAGCAGGCCGAGCATGCTGGTGACGAAGAAGGCCATCACCACCTGGGAGACCCGGGCGGTGTAGACCATCCCGAACACGCACACGAGGATGAGGCCGAGGGTGGCCGTGGTGTTGCCGCCGACCAGCGAGGCCAGCAGGACGCCGCCGACGATGCCGATCAGGGTGCCGCCGAGGCGGCGGACGCCCTTGACGAAGGTGGCGCCGGCGCTGGAGGCGCCGATGAACACGACGAAGACGGTGAGCACGGCCCAGTACCAGCGCTGGTGGGAGACGAGTTCGCCGCCGAGCACGGCGAGCCCGCCGCCGACGACGGCCTGGATGGCGCTGCGGGTCCGGTTGTCGTAGGCGAACTTCGGTGCCGGCTCGGCAGTGTCGTCCACGTCAGGGGCGAGCGGGTCCGGGGTGGTCTCCGGGGCGGCGGCCCGCTGGGCACGGTCGTCGGCCAGCGCGAGCTCGGCCAGTGCCTTGCGGACGCCGTCGCCGGGGGCGGCGTGTTCGTCGATGCGGCTGCCTTCGACGAGCATCCGGCTGTATTCGCCGGTCTGGCTGATCAGTGGCAGTTCCCGCGGGTCGCGTTCCATGAGGGCGCGGAAGCGGGCGAGCCGGGCGATGAGGTCGTCGCGGACCTCGGTGGTGAGTTCGTCGGAGCAGGTGCGCTGGACGGTGATGGCCAGCCAGCCGACGGCGAGCTCGACTTCGATGGCGCGGCGGCGCAGCACGTCGGCGGCGCGAGCGTCGACGACGTCGGGGGCGGCGTCCTCGATGAGCAGCACGCACTCGTGGAGCCGGCTGATCGAGCTGCGCAGTTGCTTGCGGGTGCGCTCACTGCCGTTGACGGCGAGGTAGGCCTCGGTGGCGCGGACGACGGCGCCCAGGCGGGCGCGGAAGGCGCGGCGCACGCGCAGGAACTCGGCCGCGGCGTTGTGCCGCAGCAGGACGAACCGGACGACGGCGTTGGCGAGGACGCCGACGCCGAGTGCCATCAGCAGCTGCGGCACCTGGGTGACGTGGGCCTGCAGGAACATCGGGAAGAAGAACAGGAAGAAGGCGATCGAGCCGAGCGCGGTGCCGCGGGCGCCGAAGCGCTGGGCGTAGACGGCGACGAAGATCAGCAGGACGAACACGACGCTGTCGGCCGGCGGCAGGGCCGAGCCGAGGCTGGCGACGGTGATCGACGCGGCCCCGGTGAGGAAGGCCAGGACGAGGGTGACGGCCTGGCCGCCCGGGGTGGGGTCGTTGACGGTGAACGCCGTCATCATCGCGGCGATGGCGCCGACGAGGGTGACGGTGAGCGGGACGTGCGCGGGCAGCAGCGCGGCCACGGCGATCACGATGCCCAGCACGGCGGAGCCGGCCAGCCGCAACCGGACCAGGCCGGGGTCGGCCGCCACGAGCCGGTCGAGGGCGGCGGTGCGGAGGTGGTTCATCGGGCGAGGAGCTCCCACTGGGCGAGGGTGGCGCGGCGGCCGCGGGTGGCGGTGATCCGCAGCCGGTAACGGGCGTGCGCGGCCGGGGTGGCGAGGACGAAGGGGCGGGTCTGGCGGCGCCAGCGGAACAGCTCGCCGTCGCGTTCGTCCAGGGTGGTCCATGCGACGCCGTCGTCGGAGCCCTCCAGCACCCACGCGCTCGCGTCGCCGCGGCGATCCCCGGAGGTCAGCGTGTACATGGTGACTTCGCGCGGTTCGCCGGTGACGGTGAACTCGATCGCCGGGGTGGCGCTGCGGAAGGTGACCTGGGTGCGGGTGGTGTCGTCGAAGAGCGCGCCGATCTTGGTGCCGTCGGAGCTGGTCGCGGTGCCAGTCAGGTCGGTGGCGGGCGCCGGGTGCTCGGCGGGTGGCGGCGGGGCGCCCCAGCCGGTGGGTTCGGTCGCCAGGTCGAAGACCAGTTCGGCGCCGCCGGCGAGGGTGGCGTGGCCGATCGAGGTGCTCTCGTGCGGTTCGCCGTCGACCGTGAGGCCGCGGACGTAGACGGTGTCGCCGGTGTTGCCGGGTGCGTGGACGACCAGCTTCTTGCCCTCGCCCAGGTGGACGGTCGCCTTCTCGAACAGCGGCGAACCGATGGCGTAGCGGGGGCTGCCGACGGCGAGGGGGTAGAAGCCGAGGGCGCTGAAGACGTACCAGGCGGACATCTCGCCGTTGTCTTCGTCGCCGGGGTAGCCCTGGCCGATGTCGCTGCCGAGGTAGAGCCGCCGGAGCACCTCCCGGACGACGGCTTGGGTCTTCGCGGGCGCGCCGGCGTGGTTGTAGACGTAGGGGATGTGGTGCGAGGGCTGGTTGGAGTGGCCGTACTGGCCCATCCGGACGTCGCGGGCCTCGGTCATCTCGTGGATGAGGCCGCCGTACGCGCCGGGACGGCGGCCAGTCTCCGGGGTGGCGAAGAAGGTGTCCAGCTTCGCTTCGAGGGCTTCGGTGCCGCCGTGGAGGGCGGCGAGGCCGGGGCCGTCGTGCGGTGCGGTGAAGGCGGTGTTCCAGGCGTTGGTTTCGACGAAGTCGCCACCCCAGGCGGCCGGGTCGTAGCCTTCGGGGGCGAACTTGCGGCGGCCGTCGCGGTGGCGGCCCTGGAAGAAGCCGATCGCCGGGTCGAAGTGGTGGACGTAGTGCTTCGCGCGTTCGCGGAAGTAGGCGGCGTAGTCGGCGTACGTCCGGGCTCGCGGTCCGTCGCTTTCCCGGGACAGTGCCTCGGCGAGGTGGGCCAGGCCGAAGTCGTTGATGCAGCCTTCCAGCGCCCAGGACAGTCCTTCGTGGACCGATACCGGGGTGTAGTGGAGGAAGATCGACTCGTCGAGGCCCTTGCGGCCGATCGCGCGGCGCGCCGGGCTGACGGTGGCGTTCTTCAGCCCGGCGTCGAAGGCGGCCTCGACGTCGAAGTCACGGACGCCCTTGAGGTAGGCGTCGGCGAAGGCGACGTCGGAGCTGGTGCCGGTCATCAGGTCCGCGTAGCCGGGGGAGGACCAGCGGGCGATCCAGCCGCCTTCGCGGTACTGCTGGACGAACCCGTCGATCATCCGGCCGCAGCGTTCCGGCGTGAGCAGCGCGTAGGCGGGCCAGGTGGTGCGGTAGGTGTCCCAGAAGCCGTTGTTGACGTACAGCTCGCCGTCGACGACCTTCGCGCCGGTCCGCCGCCGGGTGCTCGGCCACCACCGGCGCACGACCGGGCTGGCGTGGCGGATCCCCGTGGGCGTGTTCTCGTGCGCCACGTTCGGGTACAGGAACAGCCGGTAGAGGTTCGAGTACAGCGTGGTCCGCTGGTCTTCGGTGGCGCCTTCGACCTCGACGCGGCCGAGCTCCTCCTGCCACCGCCGCCGGGCCTGCTCGCGAACCTGCTCGAACGTCGTCCCGGCCGGGATCTCCAGCTCCAGGTTGCGCTTGGCCTGGGCGAGGCTGATCAGCGACGTCGCGATCCGCAGCGTGACCTCGGGACCGTCGAACTCGAAGTAGCCCGAGACCCGCCGCCACGGCGGGAAGCGGATCTTGGCGCCGCGGGTGGCCGGCGCGTCGGTCACGGCGTAGACGAACATCCGGCGCGCCCCGGCCGACAGCCGGCTGCGGACCCGGGTGTACCCGGTGATCACGCCGGTGTCGGGGTTCAGGCGGAGACGGCCGCGGTTGCGGACGTTGTCGAACAGCAGCCAGCCGTGCTTGTCGGGGAAGGTGAACCGCATGATCGCCGCGTGCATCGTGGGCGCGAGGTCGGCGGTCATCCCGTTGGCGAACCGGACGCCGTAGTGGTGCGGCGAGTCGGTCTCGTCGTCGTGGGTGAAGGCCAGGGCGCGCTTGCGGCGGTCGCGCTCGACCGGGCCGGTGCCGGGCATGACGTGGAAGGTGTGCCGGTCGCCCATCCACGGGCTCGGCTGGTGGGACAGCGCGAACGCCTGCAGCGCGGGCCGGTTCTGCTCGTCGTTGTGGCGGTGGTAGGAGTAGAGCCAGTTGGTGACGCCGGCGTCGGTGGCCGGGGTCCAGAAGTTGAACCCGTGCGGCACGGCGGTGGCCGGGAAGTTGTTGCCCCGGGAGAACTCGCCGCTGGAGTGGGTGCCGCGGGTGGTGCGGACGCAGTCGACCGGGTCGCGCGGCGGCTCGGGGCGTTCGGCGACGCGGACGTCGTCGAGCCAGCCGGTGACCTCTTCGGGCGCGTCGGTGCGCAGCACGATCCGGCTGATCCGGCGCCCGGCGAACGCTCCCAGCGGGCGGCGGACGAGGTTCCACTGGTCCACCCACAGCGTCTTGTCGTCCACCGGGTCGAACCCGGCGGAGGTGCCGTCGGCGAACTCGACGTCGAGGCTGACGCGGGTGGCGTGGTAGGCGGGGATCTCGCCGTCGGCGACCGGGAAGACCACATAGGACAGCTCGGTGCGCCCGGTGACGGGCACGTCGAGTTCGAACAGGACGGCGCGGGGCCGGGCGGAGTAGCGCAGGGCACGCAGGCCGGTGAAGCCGACGCCGGTCTTGGCCGTGGGGGAGCGGTCCGGGCCGCCGCCGACGTGCAGGCCGGGATCCGCCGGCTGCGGGTCACCGGTTTCGAAGGAGGAGAAGAACACGGCGTCGGACATGCGCCCACCGTAACCGCCGCCGAACGGCGCAGCGTGCTGAAACACTGCTGCCCGCACCGGTGCGGGCAGCAGTGTCCTCATCAAGCGACGGCGGTGCCCTCCAGCTCCACCAGCTGACCCGGGATCGCCAGCCTGCTCACCCCGAGCATCGTGGTGGCCGGGGCCACCCCGGCGGCACCCAGCCGCGCCGCCAGCACGCCGTAGTGCGGGAACAGCCCGTCGACGTCGGTGGTGTAGACGTTCAGCCGGACCAGGTTCGCCAGGGACATCCCGGCCTCGGCGAGCACGGCCTCCAGGTTGTCCAGGCTCACCGCGAGCTGGGCGGCCATGTCCCCCTCGTGCCGGGGCTTGCCCTCGGCGTCCATCGACGTCTGCCCGGAGCAGTACAGGGTGCGGGTCTGCCCTGCGACGACCTCCCCCTGGTTGAAGCCCAGCGCCAGCGACCACGTCACCGGGTTGACCGCCGTTCGTTCCAGTGCCACATCAGCTCCGTTCGTTGCGAGTACTGCGCCGAGGAGCTTTCCGGCGAATCACGACATCCTCTGTCGGGTATTCGCTACCGTTCCGGAGTGCGTGCCGACCGGCTGGTCTCCCTGGTGCTGCTGCTGCGCCGGCGTGGGCGGCTGACCGCGGACGTGCTGGCCCACGAGCTGGAGGTCTCCACCCGCACGGTGCTGCGCGACATCGACGCGCTGTCGGCGGCGGGCGTCCCGGTCTACGCCGAGCGCGGCCGGCACGGCGGGTTCGCGCTGCTGCCCGGCTTCCGGACCGAGCTCACCGGCCTGAACCACGACGAAGCACTGGCCCTGCTGACCACCGGGCCGGCTTTCGGCCTCGGCCCGGCGCTGGCCTCGGCCATGCGCAAGGTGGCCGACGCCCTGCCCGAAACCCACCTGGCCACGGCCGGGCGGTTCCTCGTCGAGCCGGAGACCGACCTGCTCTCCCGCCGCTGGGCTGCCGAGGAGGTGGACCACCCGACGATGGCCGAGGTCCGCCGCGCGGTCCTCGGTGGTCGCCGGCTGCGGCTCCACTACGCGGCCACGGGCCAGGAGCCGCAGTGGCGCACGGTCGACCCGATCGGCCTGGTCACCGTCCGCGACCGCGGCTACCTGCTGGCGACGAGGGCGGGCGCGGACCGCACGTACCGGCTGTCCCGGGTCCTGGCGGCGGAGGAGCTACCCGAACCGGCCGAGCGGCCGGGCGAGGTCGACCTGGACCGCATCTGGCGGCAACGCTGCGCCGGCTTCCTGGCCGACGGTCACCTGACGGCCCGGGTCCGGGTCCGGCCGGTCCGCCGCGAGGACCTGCTGGGCACGGCGGTGGCGGTCCGCGCGGAGGAGCCCGGGCCCGACGGCTGGCTGCGGTTCGAGGTGACCTACCAGGACGCGTGGCACGCGGAGTGGGCGCTGTGGCAGCTGGGCACGGACGCCGAAGCCCTGGCTCCGCAGTCGTTGCGCACGGCCTTGCGCGAGCGGGCGATGGCGATCGCCGACCGCTACTCGTCCCCCGGCGGCTAGCTCGGGCGCCGCGGCTTGAACTGGCGTCTCAGCCAGCTCGAGAAGCCCGCTGAATCGAGCAGCCAGAGCCCGGCGACCGCCATCGTCGCGCCGGTCGTCATGCAGATGAGGCCCATGACGAACTCCTCGTCACGGAACGCCATCCAGCCCAGCCCGACAACCGAGAAGCCGGTCATCGCCAGCAGCGTTCCGGCGAGTGCGTCATTGCGTTCCCCGAACGAGAACACGATGGCGACCCCCACCCAGCACGCGCCGCCGATGACGCCGAGCAGTGCGGCGACCGGATCTCCGTGGCCGCCGCGATCGAAGCCGGCGACGATCCCGATCATCCCCAGCACGCTGAGCCGGGCCCACGCCATGGGAGTCGTCCGGAGGGTGTGCATGGTGATCCCGGCGGGCCCCAGGAGCCCGTGCCGGTTCCACAGGCACAGCAGCCCCAGAAGGGCGACGCCGGCCGCCGCGCCGGTGAGCAGAATCCGTCCCGCCGCCGTCGCGGCGTGAACGGCCCCGGTCGCTCCGACGACTCCCACGGTGAACACGCTGACGCCGAACAAGGTCGCCAGCGCGCTGGCCCGATCCTGCGCAGCCAGCGCGGCACACATCGCGCAGACGACGGAGGCCACGGCGATCGGGCCGGTCCACGAAGGCGGTGTGGTCACGAGCAGCCCGACCCCCGCCACCGTGAGGTAGAGCAACGCGCGCGGAAGGTGCGTGGCGATGTCCTGCGCCGGGTCGAGGCGGCTCAGGAAGTACACGAACAGCGCCGCAACGACGACGGCACCGACCAGGAGCGGGTGCATCGCGTCGTACAGCCCGTTGGCCCCTGCGCCGATCGCCAGCAGGTTGAGGCCTTGGACCAGCCACCACGGCAACCGAGCTCGCGGTGGTGGTGGTGGCGATCCGTCAGCGGGCGACACGCGCCCAGGATCCCCCCGCCGGGGAAGCCACGTCCACATCCCGGCGGGGTCTGCTGCCGTGTCCACCGGAACGGCCGTGGCGCCACGCGGTGCGACCGGGCGCACCGCGTGGCGAATCAAAGCGGCCTGACGGACCTACATCTTCGTGCACTGCCCGGCGACCGGGCCGCGCACGACATTCGGCAGGTCGTGGTCGGTCGGCGCCGGGTTGTTCACCGCGCACGCCAGCGGGCCGCCGACGGTGCTGGCGGTCAGCACCGGCCCGTGGTTGCCGGTCAAGGCCACCGGGCCGCCGATCTCGGTCAGCTCGATCGAGACCTGGCCGGTCGCGCCCGTGATCGCCACCGGACCGCCCACCTTCGTGCGGTTCAGCACCACCTGAGCCGCGCCCGTCGCCGCGAGCGGGCCCTTGACCTGACCGCCGCGGACGATCAGCGACGCGCCGCCGCCCACGGTGACCGGGCCGGACACCGTGGCGTCCTGCAGGCACACCGTGCCGGAAGTGATCGACAACGGGCCGGAAGAAGCGCCCGTGATCGTCCGGGTGCAGGCGGCGTCCGGCTTGCCCAGCAGCTCGAACTCGGCCAGCTGCGCCGGAGCGCCGGTGCTGGTCGCGGTCACCTCGAGCCGGTAGTGGGCGTAGTGCGCCGGGTCGGCCACCTTGAACGCGCGGGTCTGCTGCCGCCAGCTGAACGCCTGGTTCTCCTGCCGGTCGGCCACCGCCCACGTCTTGCCGTCGTAGGAGCCCTTCAGCACCCAGCTCCTCGGATCGCCCGCACCGGTCTGGGACGTCAGCGTGTAGTTCGTGACAGCCTCATCGGTCGAGTTCAGCTGGTACTGCACGGCGCCGGTGACCGCGGCCTGGGTGCGCGAGGTGTTGTCCACCAGCGCGGCCGCGTTCGAGCCGTCCGAAGTGGACAGCGTGCCCCTGCCGGGGCCGGTCTCGTCGTGCAGCGGCGCCGGGACGGCGTCACCCTGGGTGATCGACTTCGGCGCGTCGTTCGGGCCGGTGCCCCACTTCGACGGGTTCGGGCCCATGTCGAAGTCGATGACCCCACCGCGAGCGATCAGGTCCTGCGACAGCGACGTCGAGGAGTGCGCCTTGCCGTTGACCTTCACACCCTGGACGTAGACGTTCTTCGCGCTGTTCTTCGGCGCGTTGATCACCAGGTCCTTGCCGCCGGCCAGGTGGATCGTCGCCTTCTTGAACAGCGGCGACCCGATCGCGTAGTCCGGGCTGCCCATCTGCAGCGGGTAGAAGCCCAGCGCGCTGAAGGTCCACCAGGCCGACTGCTCGCCGTTGTCCTCGTCACCCGCGTAGCCCTGGCCGATCTCGCTGCCGGTGTAGAGCCGCGAGAGCGCCTCGCGGACCTTCTCCTGCGTCTTGGCCGGCTGGCCCGCGTAGTCGTACATGTAGAGCGTGTGGTGCGAGGCCTGGTTGGAGTGCCCGAGCTGGCCCATCCGGACGTCGCGGGCCTCCCGCATCTCGTGGATCACCCCGCCGTAGGAGCCCGGGAAGTTCGCGGTCTCCTGGTCGGCGAAGAAGGCGTCCAGCTTCTTCGCCAGGCCCGCCTTGCCGCCGTAGAGGTTCGCCAGGCCCTGCCCGTCCTGCGGCACGGAGAACGCCATGCCCCAGCCGTTGGTCTCGGTGTAGTCGATGCCCCACACCCGCGGGTCGTAGTCCTGCGGCGACCGGCTGAACTTGCCCGCCGCGTCCCGGCCCTGGAAGAACCCGACACTCGGGTCGAACAGGTTCACGTACTGCTGCGCCCGGCTGGTGAAGTACTCGTAGTTGGCCAGGTACTCCTGCTTGCGCGGCTCACTCGCCGGGGCTTCGTCGTAGAGCTTCTTCGACAGGTTCGCGATGCCGTAGTCGTTGACGTAGCCCTCGATCGACCACGAGAACCCGTGGTCGGCGGTGTTGGGCGAGTAGCCGAGGAAGATACCCTCGTCGATGCCCTTGCGGCCGACCGCGTTGTTCGGCGGCGTCACCGTCGCGTTCTTCAACGCCGCGTCGTAGGCCGCCTTGACGTCGAAGTTGCGCACCCCCTTGAGGTAGGCGTCGGCGAACGCGACGTCCGAGCTGGTCCCGGTCATCAGGTCCGCGTAGCCCGGCGACGACCACCGCGAGATCCAGCCGCCGTCGCGGTACTGCTGCACGAACCCGTCGACCATCTTCCCGGCCATGTCCGGCGTGAGCAGCGAATACGCCGGCCACGTCGTGCGGTAGGTGTCCCAGAACCCGTTGTTGACGTAGGTCTGGCCGTCGACGATCTTCGCCCCGGTCTGCGTCGGGGTGTCCGCCCCGGCCTTCGGCGAGACGAAGCTCGCGTACTGGTAGACCGGCTTTTCCTTCGTGCCGGTGTTCTCGAACCCGGAGTTCGGGTAGAGGAACAGCCGGTACAGGTTCGAGTACAGCGTCGTGAGCTGGTCCTTCGACGCGCCCTCGACCTCGATCACCTTCAGCTGGTCGTCCCAGATCCGCTGCGCGGCGTCGCGGACGGAGTCGAAGGTCGCGTTCGGCGCGATCTCCTGCGCCAGGTTCTTCTTCGCCTGGTCCACGCTGATCAGCGACGTCGCGATCCGCATGGTCACCGTCTTGTCGGCACCGGCGGCGAACCGCAGGTAGCCGGCGACGTTGTCGTGGCCCTGCCCGGTGAGCTTCGCGCCCGCCGTGACCGGCTTGTCGAAGGTGGCGTAGACGAACATCCGCCCCGCCCCGGCCGACAGGCCGCTCTTGACGTCGGTGTAGCCCGACAGCGTGCCGCCCGCGGTGTCGAGGGTCAGCCCGCCCTGGTTCTTGTAGTTGTCGAAGATGAGGCTGGAGTCGCTGCCCGGGAAGGAGAACCGGAACACCGCCGCGTGGTCGGTCGGGGCGATCTCGGTCTTGATCCCGTTCTCGAACTGCACGCCGTAGTAGTGCGCGCGAGCGGTCTCGTTGTCGTGCTTGAACGCCAGCGCCCGGGCGTCGCGGTTCGCGTCCGGCACCCCGGTGGCCGCGGACGGCATCACCTGGAAGGTCTGCCGGTCGCCCATCCACGGGCTCGGCTCGTGGCTGACGCTGAACGCCTGCAGCTCCGGCAGGTTCTGCTCGTTGTTCTGGCTGTGGTAGTTGTACATCCACCGCACGTCGCCGTTGTCGGCGTTCGCGTCGGTCACCGGGGTCCAGAAGTTGAACCCGTGCGGCACGGCCGTGGCCGGGAAGTTGTTGCCGCGGGAGAAGGTGCCGTTGGCCATCGTGCCGCGCGTGGTGAGCACGTTGTCGGTCGGACGGGTGCTGGCCGGCGGCGTCGGCGTGGCGGAGATCTTCACGTCGTCCAGCCAGCCCTGCAGCGAGCCGGGGCCGTCGGGGTTGTCGAAGCCGACCAGGATCCGGTCGATCGTCTTGCCCTTGGCCACCGTGCCGATCGCCGAGCGCACCAGGTTCCACTGGTTGGTGTAGAGCACCTTGCTCTTGCCCTGGCCCTCCGGCGTGAGCGGGAACCCGTACTGGTCGGTCGCGCCCAGGTCGCGCAGCCGGGTGCCGTCGGTGAAGACCAGGTCGATCGCCACGTTCGTGCTCTGGTACTTCAGGTCGCCGGTGATGAACTGCGGCTGCACCTTGTAGGACAGCTCGGTCGAGGCCACGACGGGAACGTTCACGTCGAAGACCTTGTTGTAGGACCAGCCGTGGCCTTGGGTCTGGCTGCCGGAGTAGCGGAACGCCTTGAGCCCGGTGAAGCCGACGCGGTTCTTGTTCGTGTACCCGCTGGTCGGCCCGGAGTCGGTGAAGCTGCGCATGTTCGGCAACGGCGGCGGCGCCGGCTCGTCGTTGGCCAGCAGCAGCTCCGACAGCTGCAGGATCGGCCCGCCGTTGTTGCCGGTGACGTTCAGCCGAAAGTACCGGTACGCCGCGGTCGGTGCGGCCAGCTTGTAGTCCTTCTGCTGGAACCGGGCGGTGAACGCCTGGCCGGTCTGGCTGTCGAGGTCGGTCCAGGCACTCGCGTCGTTCGAGCCCTGCAGCGTCCAGTCCTTGGGGTCGCGCTCGGCGAAGTCGTTGGCCGAGGAAATCGCGTAGTGCGTGATCGACGTCGGCTCCGACAGCGTGATCTGCGCCCACGCCGTCGGGTCCCACGACAGCCACTTGGTGTCGGTCGTGCCGTCGACGAGGTTCGACACCACCTCGCCGCCACCGGCGTTCTCGCTGCTGGCGCTGGTTTCGGTCACCTTGCCGCGGATGTCACCGGGGATCGCGGTGCCGTTCGCGCCGTTGATCCCGGACGCGCGCGGCTTGCCCGCCGCGTCGGTGTCGACCGTGTCGGTCCACGTCGGCTGGACGTCACCGGACTCGAAGGAGGACGAAAAGTCGGCCGGCAGGACGTCTTCGGCGGCGGACGAGGCCGCGGGGAGGGCGACCAGGCCGGCGGCGACCACGGCGGCGGTCACCAGGAAAGCGACCGGCGGTCTGGCGCTTCGGGGCATCGTTGCTCCAAGCTCGGAGGGCGGATTCAGCAGCGCCGCGCAGGCGGGGACCGGCGGCGCCAACGAAGGGAAACGCGCGGGTGACATCGATGTCAAGACCGCTCGCCAAACCTGGCCAAAATCAGACAAGGCGGAAAACGGGGGCCCGATGAGACCAGTCAAGATCTTCACCGCCATCGCCGCACTCACGCTCGCCACCACCACGTTCACCCCGGGCGCCGCCGATGCGGCACCGACCTCCACCGTCCGGCCGGTGACCGCCTGCGCCGACCTGGTCCGCGGGTTCACCCTCCCGGGCGCCACCACCCACGTCACCTCGGCAGCCGTTGTCGCGGCCACCGCCACCGATCCCGAATACTGCGGCGTGCAGGGCTACGTCGAACCCGCCGTCCGGTTCGAGCTGCGGCTGCCCACCAAGACCTACACCGGGCGCTACCTGCAGTACGGCTGCGGCGGCTTCTGCGGCCTGGTCACCCCGCCCGCCTTCGCCGACTGCCTGCCCCACGGCGGCGACTTCGCGGTCGCCGCCACCGACGACGGGCACGTCGGCAAGACCCCCGCCGTCGTCGACGACGGCAGCTGGGGCGCGCACGACCAGGCCGCACGCGACGACTTCGAGTTCCGCGCACCCCACGTCGTCTCCCGGGCCGCGAAGGCGATCATCCAGGCCTTCTACGGCGCCCCGCCGCGCAAGTCGTACTTCACCGGCTGCTCCGACGGCGGCCGCGAAGGCCTCCTGCTCGCCCAGCGGTACCCGGCGGACTTCGACGGCATCGACGCCGGCGCGCCCGCGAACTACTGGGGCCCGCTGCTCGGGGTCTACCAGACGTGGCTCGCCCGGGTGAACAGCGCCGCCGACGGCAGCCCGATCCTCACCGCCGCCAAGCTGCCCGCCCTGCACGACGCCGTCCTGGCCGCCTGCGACCGCCTCGACGGGCTCGCCGACAGCCAGCTCGACGACCCCCGCGCATGCCGCTTCGACCCGGCGACGCTGATCTGCACCGGCGCCGAGACGCCGTCCTGCCTCACCCCGGCCCAGGCCGCCGTCGTCGGCAAGCTCTACTCGCCGCCCACCGACGCCCGCGGCACCCTGCTCTACCCCGGCGGCCAGCTGCCCGGGTCCGAGCTGTCCTGGGCCGGCTGGATCATCGCCACCCCCGAGACCGGCGGTTTCGCCTTCGCCCGCAACCTCGCCGACAACTACCTGCGCTACCTCGGCTACCCGATCGGCGCGCCGGCCGCCACCGTCGACACCTTCGCCTTCACCCGGCGCGAATTCGACCGGCTCACCCCGGTCGGCGTCCGCTACGACGCGATGAGCCTCGACCTGTCGGCGTTCCAGCGGCGGGGCGGCAAGCTGCTGCTCTGGCACGGCTGGGCCGACGAGGCCATCCCGCCGGCCGGCACGCTCGACTACTACCAGCGGCTCACCCACGGCCGCCCGCAGGACTGGGCGCGGCTGTTCATGGTCCCGTCGCTCTACCACTGCGGCGGCGGCACCACGCTCACCGAATTCGACCCGCTGCGCGAACTGGTCGCCTGGGTCGAGCGCGGCACCACCCCCACCCGGGTGACCGCGACCGGCCGCGACGCCGCGGGCACCGTCACCCGCACCCGGCCGGTGTTCGCCTACCCGCAGCGAGCCGTCTACGACGGCACCGGCAGCATCGACGACGCCGCCAACTTCCGCCCCGCCCCGCCGTCCTCACCGGTCCGGGACGTCGTCCACTGGGCGGGGGAGAAGCTGTACGGCCTGCCGGGGCCGGTCGCGCCGTAATCCGGTCCCGCGGGTGCCGGCGTCGCCGCTAGGGTCACGATCATGACGACGCCGGAACCCGCCGACCGCGTACTCGCCCGCGCCTCCCTCGCCGAGGGCAACCCCACCGGGTGGTTCGAGCAGCTCTACACCGCCGCCGCGCGTGGCGAGGCCGAGCTGCCCTGGGCCCGCAACGTGCCGAACGCGGAGCTGGCCGCCTGGGCGAGCCCGGGCGAGGGCCGCCGTGCCCTGGTCGTCGGCAGCGCCCTCGGTGACGACGCCGAGTTCCTGGCCGCGGCCGGCTGGGCCGTCACCGCGTTCGACGTCGCCTCGACCGCGATCGAAGCCGCCCGCACCCGCTTCCCCACGTCCACAGTGGACTACGTGGTGGCGGACCTGCTGAACCCGCCGGCGCAGTGGCGGCAGGCCTTCGACCTGATCGTGGAGATCATGAACATCCAGGCGATGCCCCGGGACTTCCGGCCCGCCGCGGTGGCGTCGCTGGCCGGGTTCCTCGCCCCGGGCGGAACCGCGCTGGTGTGCGAGGTCGCGGAGGAGAACATGGACATGGCGAACTGGCAGAGCCCGCCGTGGCCGTTCAGCCGCGCGGACGTCGAATCCGTCGCCCAGGACGGCGTCCGGCTGGTCAGCCTGGAAACCATCCGCGACGGCGCCCGCTACTGGGCCACCTTCACCCGGTAGCCCGGTGGCGGCCGGGCGTCGTCCCCACGACGGCCGTGAACGCCGCGATGAAGTGGCTCGGGTTCGCCCAGCCGCACGCGCGGGCCGTGTACGCGGTGTCGTGGCCGTCGGCGAGCAGGACCAGTGCGTGGCCGACGCGCACCTGCGTGCGCCACTCGTGGAACGTCATGCCGAGCTCGTCGCGGAACAACCGGCTGAGCGTGCGCGCACTGGCCCCGATCCGCTGCCCGAGTTCCGCCAGCGGGGTGTTGTCCCCGGGTTCCTCGTACAGCCTTCGCGCGATCGCCCGCAACCGGTCGTCGCGGGGTTCGGGCAGGTGCAGCGGCTGCTCGGGTGCTTCGCGCAGTTCGTCGACCAGGACCCGGCGCAGGCGGGCGCTCGCGGCCCGGTCGTACTCGCGCGGGCCGGTGAGGGCGAGCAGCACTTCGCGGGCCAGGCCCGAAGCGGTGAACACCGCGGGCCGATCGGGCACGAGCCGGGCCAGTGCCGCGGGCAGGAACACGATCCGCATGTCGGTGTGGCCGTGCGCGCGGTGCCGGTGGGTGAAGCCGGCCGGGGTCCAGGCCACCCGGTTCGCCGGGACGATCGACGTGCCCCGCTCGGTGTGCACCGACAGGACACCCCGGGCGGCGTAGACCAGGTGCCCGCGCTCGTGGGCGTCCGCCGCGCTGGCGCCGCCCGGCGGCCACAGGTGCACCCCACCGGACGGCCAGATCCGCGAGACCGGCGAGGCTTGGCGGCCAATGGGCATGACTTGGCATTCTACCGGTGGTCGGCCACCCCCGCGCCGACCACAGTGGGACGCATGAAGACGATGCGAGCGGCGGTTTGCGTCCGGGCCGGCGGCCCGGAGGTGCTGGAGATCCACGAGGTGCCGGTCCCGGCGGTCCGGGACGGCTGGAGCCTGGTGCAGGTGCGGGGCACCGGCCTGAACCGGTCGGAGCTGAGGACCCGGCAGGGGCACTCCCCGGACGTGGTCTTCCCGCGGGTGCTCGGGATCGAGTGCGTGGGGACCGTCGCCGCCTCGACCGACCCGCGGATCCCGGACGGCACCACGGTCGCGGCGATGATGGGGGAGATGGGCCGCGCCTTCGACGGCGGCTACGCCCTGCTGCCGAACCCGCTGCTGATGCCGGTCACCACCACCCTGCCCTGGGACGTCCTCGCGGCGCTGCCCGAGACGTACCTGACCGCCCAAGGCGCGCTCGACGCGCTCGGGATCGGCCCGGGCAGCCGCGGCCGGCTGCTGATCCGCGGCGGCACCTCCTCGGTCGGGCTGGCGGCCGCCTCGATCGCGGCCGGGCACGGCCTGGAGATCGCCGCCACCACCCGCCGCCCGGACAAGGCGGCCGCGCTGACCGGCCACGTGCTCATCGACGACGGCGGCCCGCTGGACGGCCTGCCGCAACTGTGGCCCGACGGCCCGGACTGGGTCCTCGACCTGGTCGGCGCCCGCACCGCCGTGGACTCCCTGCGCCTGGTCCGCCGGGGCGGCACGGTGTGCGTGGCCGGTTCGCTCAGCGGCTGGATCGTCCCGGACTTCGAGCCGATCGCGAAGATCCCGTCCGGCACCAAGCTCACCGCGTTCCACAGCGACGACCGCAAAGGCAGCACGGCCCGGCTGCAGCGGATCGTCGGCGAAGTGGAAGCCGGCACCTACCACCCGCACGTCGACCGGGTCTTCCCCTTGGGCGAGATCGCCGCCGCCCACCGGTACATGGAGGACGACCGCGCCGCCGGAAAACTCGTCGTCGTGCCTTGATCCGGTGGCCTAGGCTCGGCCGTCATGCCCACCCAGTCACTGCAGATCCCCACCGCGGACGGCGTCGCCGACGCCTTCGCCTCGTTCCCCGCCGACGGCGAACGCCACCCCGGGGTGCTGATGTACCCGGACGGCTTGGGCATCCGGCCCGTGCTGCGCGAGATGGCCGAGGAACTGGCCGGTCACGGGTACTACGTGCTCGTCCCCAACCCCTTCTACCGGCACGGCCCGGCGCCGGTGCTCGACCTCCCCGAGCACATCGGAGAAGCAGCCCGGCCCGCGATCTTCGCCCGGCTGATGCCGATGATCGAGGCGCACACCACCGACCGGATCCTGCCCGACGCCGACGCCTACGTCCGGTTCCTCACCACCCGGCCCGAGGTCGGCCCCGGACCGGTCGCGGTGACCGGCTACTGCATCGGCGGCCTCCTGGCCACGCACACCGCCGCGGCCCACCCCGGCCGGGTGGCCGCCCTCGCCGCGTTCCACGCGCCGGTGGGCGCAGCCGGGCCCGACAGCCTGCACCGGCTCACCGCCCGGGTCCACTTCGGCCACGCCGAAACCGACCTCACGCCCGAGGCCCTCGCCGAGCTCAACCGGACCCTGGACGCTGCGGGGGTCGAGTACACCTCCGAGATCTACCCCGGAACCGTCCACGGCTTCACCATGTCCGACACCGACGCCTTCGACCCCGCCGCCCTGCGGCATCACTGGGACAGCCTGCTGGCTCTCCTCGACCGGGCCCTCTAGCAGTTCTCCAGGAACCGGGTCAGGACGCGGGTGCCGAAGTGCAGGCCCTCGACCGGCACCCGCTCGTCCACCCCGTGCGCCATCGCCCGGTACGGGAACCCCTTCGGCAGCCACAACGGCGCGAAGCCGTAGCAGTCGATCCCCAGCTGCGTGAACGCCTTCGCGTCCGTCCCGCCACCCAGGCAGTACGGCACCACCACGGCTTCGGGATCCTCCGCCTGCAGCGCAGACGCCATCGAGGCGAACCACGGGGAATCCACCGGGGCCTGCACCGGCGGCTGGTGCGCGACGAACTCGCGCGTCACGCCCTCGCCGAGCAGCTCGTCCAGCGCGGCGAACAACGACTCCTCGGTACCCGGCAGCACCCGCACGTCGACCTGCGCGGTCGCCGTCGACGGGATCACGTTCACCTTGTAGCCCGCGTCCAGCATCGTCGGGGTCGTGCTGTTGCGGATCGTCGGCAGCACCAGGCCGCCGGCCGGGCCGAGAGCGGCCACCGCCGCGTCCACCCCGTCCGAAGAGGACAGGTCGACCGGGACACCCAAAGCCGCGCCGGTCCGCTCCAGGAACGCCCGCACCGCCGGGGTCAGCGACACCGGCCAGCGGTGCGCGGCGATCCGGTGCAGCGCACCCACCAGCCGGGTGACGGCGTTCTCGTCGTTCGGCCGCGATCCGTGCCCGGCCCGGCCCCGCGCGGTCAGCCGCAGGTGCGCCGTCCCGCGCTCGGCCGTCCCGACCGGGTACAGGTGCACGTCACGCCCGTCGGCCGCGGGCACGTGGTAGGTGTAGCCACCCGACTCGCTGATCGCCGCGGCACAGCCCTCGAACAGCTCCGGGTGCCGGGCGACCAGCCAGTGCGCGCCCCAGTCCCCGCGGTCCTCCTCGTCGGCGACGAACGCCAGCACCAGCTCGCGCCGCGGCCGCGCCCCGCCGGCCAGCGCCGCGAGCACCATCGCCACGAAGTCCTTCATGTCGGTCGCGCCGCGGCCCCACAGGTACCCGTCGCGCACCTCGCCGGCGAACGGCGGCACCGACCAGTCCGCCGCATCCGCCGGGACGACGTCCAGGTGCCCCTGCACCAGCAGCGCGGGCAGCGACGGATCGGTACCCGGCACCCGCGCGATCACACTGGCCCGCCCCGGCGCGGCCTCGAGGATCCGCGACGGGATGCCCAGGCCGTCCAGGAACGCGGCCACGTACTCCGCCGCCGGCCGCTCCGGCTCGGCGTCGTTGCCGCCGCGGTTGGTCGTGTCGAACCGGATCAGGTCCGCGCACAGCTCGACGACGTCGGCCACGTCAGCCATAGATGCCCTGCACCGCCCCCGCCGCGATCGCCGTGACGACCTTGAACGCCTTCATCGCCTCGGTCATGGTCGGCGCGTCGAACCCGACCCGCCGCGTCCCGATCTGCTCCACCGTGGGGATCACCGCCGTCGACTGCGCCAGGTGGCTCGCGTCGAACTCCACCTCGATCCGGTGCGGGCCCACCCGGCGTTCCTCCCGGCCCACGCGGTCCATGGCCTCGGCCGCCGCGCCGGTCAGCAGCTCCGCCGTCCGCGACGGCGGCAGGCAGATCGCCGCGTACCGGCTCACGCATTCCTTCACCTGGACCAGCTCCGCCTCCGGAGCGTAATCACGGGCGTCGTCACACGTTTTGTCGTCACCCGAAACGAGCAGGACAGGGACGCCGTACTCCGCGGCCATGCCCGCGTTCAGCCGGCCTTCGCTCGCCGGGACGTCGTCCAGCCACACCCCGGTGATCTGGTTCTCCAGGTACGTGTGGGAGAGCACCCCGTCGAAGCCCGCGCCGGCGTGGTAGCCGAGGAACACCACACCGTCCACACCGGAATCGATGCCCTGCATCATCGACAGCGGCTTGTGCCGCCCGGTGAGCATCCGCGCCCGCGGGTCAAGGTCCTCCAGCAGCAGATTCCGCTGCGACGAATGGGCTTCGTTGACCAGCACGTCACTCGCGCCGGCCTCGTACAGCCCGGCCAGCACCGCGTTGACGTCGCCGGTGAACAGCCGCCGGAAGCGGTCCCACTGCGGCGAACCGGGCACGACGTCGTCGGTCCAGGTGACGCCGGTGGCGCCCTCCATGTCCGCCGAGATCAGGATGCGCATGCCGGGCACTCTAGCCAGCGCGCCCGGCCTCCGGACGCGAAACGTCCCCCTCGGCCGAGCATCACGCACAGTGACGACCGGCGGGTCGATAACGATCGGGCACCTGCCGAGGCGGCAACATATTGCGCGGTTGTCCCGGTATGTGGTTACTTCTCGTCCTTGGGGAGGCTCACAAGCGAATGATGGGGTGGTTTTCGGTGCAGTTCCAACGCAGAGCCGGGCGATTGGCCCGCGTGGGCGCGGTCGTCGCGGCCGCGACACTGGCGGCGATCCCGCTCGCCGTTCCCGCCCAGGCCCAGCAGGGCAAGGTGCTGCGGGTCGCGCTCACCACCGGCATCGACCACCTCAACCCCTTCACCGCCGTGCTGTCGGCGTCCACGCAGATCGGCCGGTTCACCTTCGAGTTCCTGACCGTCCCGAACGCGGAAAAGGCCGAAGCCTCGCCCGCGCTCGCCGAGTCGTGGACCCCGTCGCCGGACAAGCTGACCTGGACCTTCAAGATCCGCAGCGGCGTCAAGTGGAGCGACGGGCAGCCGGTGACCGCCAAGGACGCGGCCTTCACCTTCAACCGCATGCTCACCGACGAGAACGCCCGCACCGCCAACGGCAACTACGTGGCCAACTTCGAGACGGTCACCGCGCCCGACGACACCACCCTCGTCATCAAGACCAAGACGGTGCAGGTCAACATGAACCTGCTCGACGTGCCGATCGTGCCGCAGCACATCTGGGAACCGATCACGGACCTCAAGGCCCCCTCGACCGACACCCTCGCCGTCGCCGGCGTCTCCGACGGCCCGTACCGGATCACCGAGTACAAGCCGAACGAGTACGTCAAGTTCAAGGCCAACAAGGACTACTGGCGCGGCGCCCCCAAGGTCGACGAACTGCAGCTGCTGCAGTTCAAGGACACCGAGGCCGCGGTCAACGCGCTCAAGCAGGGCGAAGTCGACGTCATCAACCGGCTCAACCCCAACCAGTTCGCCGCGCTGCAGAACCAGCAGGGCATCACCACCAACGCCGCCCCCGGCCGCCGCTACGACGAGCTGTCGATCAACTTCGGCGTCACCGACAACGCGAACAACCCCATCGGTGACGGCAACCCGGTCCTCAAGGACATCACCCTTCGCAAGGCGATCACCCAGGCCGTGGACACCCAGGCCATCGTCGACAAGGTCCTCAAGGGCCTCGGCCAGGTCGGCGGCGGCGTCGTGCCCCCCATCTACGCCGACTACCACTGGGACCCCAGCGCCGCCGAGAAGGTCAAGTTCGACCTCGCCGCCGCCAACACGACCCTCGACCAGGCCGGCTACGGGAAAGGCCCTGACGGCGTCCGCACCGCTCCCGGCGGCGCCAAGCTGGAACTGCGCTTGACCGGCCACGCCAACCGCAGCTACGACCAGGGCGTCGCCCAGTACGTCACCGGCTGGCTCAAGGACATCGGCATCACCGTCAAGCAGGACCTGGTCTCCGACGACGAGCTGTCCGACCGCACCGAGACCGGCAAGTACGACCTCGCCATCGGCGGCTACGGCACCAGCCCCGACCCGGACTACGCGCTGTCGCTGCACACCTGCGCCGCCCGGCCCAGCCCGGACGGCAAGGGCGGCAGCACCGACACCTTCTTCTGCGACGCCGCCTACGACGACCTCTACAAGAAGCAGCTGACCGAGACCGACGACGCCAAGCGCGCCGGGTACGTCAAGCAGGCGCAGGCCCGGCTCTACAGCCAGTTCCCCACGATCGTGCTCGACTACCAGAACGCGCTCGAGGCCTACCGCTCCGACAAGTTCTCCGGCTTCACCACCCAGCCGCAGCCCAAGGGCGCCATCCTCGAGCAGACCGGCTACTGGGGCGTCTACGGCGCCACCCCGGCCGGCACCACCGACACCGCGAGCAGCAGCTCCGGCAGCACCGTGCTCTGGATCGTCCTCGGCGCGGTCGTCGTGGTGGTCCTCGTCGGCGGCGGCATCATGCTCGGCCGCCGCGGCAAGACGGCAGAGGACCGCGAGTAAGAGATGACCACCCCCGACCAGGCCGCGGGGGGGGGGGGCCCCCCCCCCCCCCCCCGCCGGGCCCCCCCCCCCCCCGGGCGGGGGACAAAAAGAAAACCAACGCCCATGAC
>NZ_JBHVXZ010000108.1:0-34849 GCF_042881395.1 Amycolatopsis sp. NPDC058278
CGGCCTTGGGCTTCGGCGGCGGCGTTGGCGCGGAAGTCGGCGAGCAGGTTGCCGGAGGCGATGATGTAGCGGCCGTTCCAGGGGTAGCCGTTGCTGTCGGCGGGCAGGGCGCCGCCGCCGGCGACGATGGCCTGTTGGACGTCCATGCCGCCGATCGTCGCGGCCATCACCGGGTCTTTGACGGCTTCGGCGGTGACGGTGGCGGGGGCGCCTTCCAGCAGCCGGGCGACCATGGTGGCGAGCATTTCGACGTGGCCGATTTCTTCGGTGGCGGTGTCCATGATCAGGTCTTTGTATTTGCCTTCGATGCGGCAGTTCCAGCCTTGGAACAGGTACTGCATGGTCACGGTCATTTCGCCGAAGGCGCCGCCGATGAGTTCCTGGAGCTTGCGGGCGTAGACGGCATCCGGCTTTTCGGGCTTGGCTTCGAACTGCAGCAGCTTCGTGTGACGGAACACGAGAATTCCCTCCGTCGTCCGGGGTGGCACCGGCGGGGGCCGGCGGTCCAGGGGGCTTTCCCGGTTAGCGGAGGGTTAACCACAGCGATCGCGGACCGTTCGATCGCGCGCGACCCGGCGAGGGCCGACGCGGTCGCCGAGGCCCGGTGAGGATCGACAACGCCACCGCTGCTGTGGTAGTTGAACGCGGAACGTTCGATGGCGAGTGGAGCGATACGTGACCGATCACCAGGAGCGGGTGCCGGCCTGCCGGCGGTACCAGTGCGACGAGCCGGCCCTCTGGCGGAGGATGTGCGCGGCTCACTGGGCTCGCTGGCAGAACGGGACCGACCCGCTCGACCAGCCGGGCGACGACGGCGAGACCCCGGCGCCCCGGGTGTGGCAGCCGCCGTTGCGGGAGAACAGCGTTTCGCAGCGGAAGCCCGGGCGGCCCGGGTGACGCCGGTGGGGAGCCCCGCCCGGGGACTCCCCACCGTGATCGGGTTCAGCGGGCGATCTCGGCCACGGTGACGCCGATCGGCGTGGCCGGGCGGCCGATGAGGGTCCGCAGGTCGTCCGTGGTCTCGGCGAGCAAGCCGGCCTTGATGTCGGCGTCCAGGGCCACGAGGAAGCCGGCGACCGGCTCCGGCAGCCCGGCCTGGGCGAGCACCTTGGCGTGCTCATCGGCCGGGAGGTCGACGTAGCTGATCTCGCGGCCGGTGGCCTGGCCGATCTCGGCGGCGAGGTCCGCGTTCGACCAGGCGACATCGCCCGCGAGCTCGTAGACCTTGCCTTCGTGGCCCTCACCGGTCAGCACGGCGACCGCGGCCGCCGCGTAATCGGCGCGGGTCGCGCTGGCGACCCGGCCGTCGCCGGCGCTCCCGGCGAAGCTGCCGGTCTGTACGGCCTGCTTGATCGTGTCGGCGTAGTTCTCGTGGTACCAGTTGTTGCGCAGGATGGTGGCGGTCAGGCCGGAGGCCTGGATCAGTTCCTCGGTCGCCTTGTGCTCCGGGGCCAGCACGAGCGCCGACGTCGTCGCCTGCGGCGCGCTGGTGTAGACGAGGTGCCGGACACCGGCCTGCTTCGCCGCCTCGATGACCGCCTGGTGCTGGGCGACGCGCCGGCCGACCTCGCTGCTGGAGACCAGCAGCACCTTGTCGGCGTCCTTGAACGCGGTGACCAGGCTTTCGGGCTCGGTGTAGTCCGCGCGCCGGACCTCGACGCCGCGTTCGGCCAGGTCGGCGGCCTTTTCCGGGGTGCGGACCGCGGCGACGACCTGGTCGGCGGGCAGCTTCTCGAGCAGGCCTTCGACGACGAGCCGGCCGAGGTGGCCGGTGGCACCGGTGACGACGATCATGAGGACTCCTTGAAGTTTCAAGTACCTGGTCCCCTGGAGCATGTACTAACTTTTAGAAAGTACCAACTCATTGTTAGTGCTGTCACGTCCATCGTGCGAACTTTTGGGTAGTATCGAGGCGTGGATGGACGACGAGGTGACGGCGTGACCGACGCCGAGCACGAGGCGCTGGTGGCCGATGTGTTCAGTGCCGCGTGTGCGTCCCGGGCCGTGCTGGACCACGTCACGGGCCGGTGGGGTGTGCTCGCCCTCGTCGCGCTCGACGACGGGGTGTTCCGGTTCAACGCCCTGCGCCGCCGGGTGCAGGGGGTCAGCGAGAAGATGCTCGCCCAGACGCTGCAGGCTCTCGAGCGCGACGGCTTCGTGCACCGGGAGGCGCGTCCGACGATCCCGCCGCACGTCGAGTACAGCCTCACACCCGCCGGCCAGGAGGTCGCGCGGCGGCTGCGGGGACTGATCGAGGTCCTCGAGGCGAGCGTGCCCGGCGTGGTGGCGGCTCAGGCTCGCTACGACGCCGCCAAGGCTGCGAGCGCGTGACGCCGGCCTAGCCGGCCGGCAGGCCGGATGTCCGTTCGGGCAACGGTTCCCGGCTGGCGGCGAGCAGGAACATCCCGGCCGCGACGGCGAGCATCGTCAGCACGCCTCGCGGCCAGAAGATGTGGCTGTCGTAGAAGGAAACACTCGCGGTCAGCAGCAGCACGGCCCCCGGCGCCGCCCGCCATGCCGCTTCCCGTGCGAAGGCCGCGACGATCAGGACGTTGGCCGCGAGAAAGCACAGCGCGCCGGTGTGGCCGAGGCTGTCGCCGATGCCGAACACCGCTCCGGTGACCGGGGTGACCGCGTGCTCGGCATGGACCACGGTTCCGGCCGCGATGCCGGCCACGGCGTCGAGCCCGCCGTAGAAGGCCGCGAAGCCGAACGCCGCGAGCCGGCCCGGACGGCGCAGCGCCGCGGGCGCGGAGGAGAGCAGCAGCCACTGCGCCACCGCGAGCAGGGGGAACACCGGCAGCAGGACGACGTGCAAGGTGGTCCACCACGGGGCACTCGCCGGGCTCAGCGCGAGCGGGTGCGCCAGACCGGATCCGGCCAGTACGAGCCCGGGCGCGGCGTACCCCGCGGCGCGTGACCATCGAGAGCGAAGCATCGGCCGACGGTATCGGCGATCCGGCCCGCCCGGCGATTACCGAACTCTTACCGCACCGCCCGACGGGTCCGCGCCGGGCGCGACTTGCGGCCGCCACCGCCGCGGAGGGCAAGGGAGCCAACGGATCCGGCGGTCCCGGGGCGGTCCGCGGCGGGAAAACCGGGCCATTGCACTCCGTCGGCCCGGGGGTTATGTTAGCGCTCACAATCGCTCCGCTTGTGCCGTTCCTGCGTGTCGGTGATCGAGGAGGAGGTTGGCAATGACGCCGGCCCGCGCATCTGTCGATTCGACGATTTCCGTACTCCAGCGGGAGATCATTCATGTCACGACAGCCGAGATACGTCCGTGAGCACCGCATCGCGCCGGCCCTGATCGTCGCCGGCACGCTCGTCACCGGCCTCCTCGTCGGTGGCGGTACGTCCCAGGCGGCCACCCAGGGGCCGTGCGACATCTACGCGGCCGGCGGCACGCCCTGCGTCGCCGCGCATTCCACGACCCGGGCCCTGTACGGCGCCTACACCGGCCCGCTGTACCAGGTCAGGCGCGCTTCGGACAGCGCCACGCGCGACATCGCCCCCTTGGCCGCGGGCGGCGTGGCCAACGCCTCGACGCAGGATTCGTTCTGCGCGGGAACCACCTGCCTGATCACCGTCATCTACGACCAGTCCGGCCGGAACAACCGTCTCACGCAGGCGCCGCCCGGTGGGTTCCAGGGACCGGCCGCGGGCGGGTACGACAACCTCGCCAACGCCACCGCGGCACCGATCACCGTCGGCGGCCACAAGGCCTACGGCGTCTACGTGGCTCCCGGAACCGGCTACCGCAACAACAACACCAACGGCATCGCGACCGGTGACCAGCCGGAGGGCATGTACGCGATCTTCGACGGGACGCACTACAACGGCGGCTGCTGCTTCGACTACGGCAACGCCGAGCGCAACAGCCGGGACAACGGCAACGGCACGATGGAAGCCATCTACTTCGGCAACATCAAGGTCTGGGGCTACGGCGCCGGCAACGGCCCGTGGATCATGGCCGACCTGGAAAACGGCCTGTTCTCCGGGGTCAACCAGCACTACAACGCCAACGACCCGAGCATCAGCCACCGCTTCCTCACCGCCATCGTCAAGGGCGGCCCGAACCGGTGGGCCATCCGCGGCGGCAACGCCCAGTCCGGCGGCGTGTCCACCTTCTACGACGGCGTGCGCCCGAACGTCGCGGGCTACAACCCGATGAAGAAGGAAGGGGCCATCATCCTGGGCATCGGCGGCGACAACAGCGTCGGCGCCCGCGGCACCTTCTACGAAGGCGTGATGACCTCCGGTTATCCGTCGGAAGCCACGGAAAACGCGGTGCAGGCCAACATCACCGCGGCCGGCTACGCCACGAGTTCCGCGGGCACCGGGCTGACGCCGGGCACGTCCGTCTCGCTGCGCGCCACCACCGCCTGCTGCACCGACCGCTACATCCACCACACGGGATCCACTGTGGACACCGCGGTGGTCGGCAGCGGCAGCTCGGCCACGGAAAAGGGCAACGCCTCCTGGACCGTCCGGACCGGACTCGGCAGCGGCTCGTGCGTGTCGTTCGAGTCGAAGAACGCGGCCGGGCAGTACCTGCGGCACCAGAACTACCGGCTGTACCTCCAGGCCAACGACGGGAGTGCGCTGTTCGCCCAGGACGCGACCTTCTGCCCGGAGGCCGGCCGCAACGGCCAAGGTGCCTCGCTCAGATCGCTCAACTTCGCCGACCGGTACGTCCGCCACTACGACAACATCGTCTACATCGCCGCCAACGGCGGTCCGAACACCTTCGACAACGCCAACGCCTACAGCGACGACGTGAGCTGGCTCGTCAGCGCACCGTGGGCTTCCTGATCCTCCTGAGCCGAACGGTGGTCACGCGCCCTGCCCGGCTGACGGGCAGGGCGCGTGATAGCGCTTTCTCCGGCCGTCTTGTCGGGACCGTGAATCCTGCGTTACGCTCGGTGGAGCGCTCCAGCGGAAAGTGTTGTCCTGGAGATGACTCGGTTGGAGGCAGCACGCCTCGTCGAAAGGACGCCTCGGATGCGTATCCGCCGAACCGCTGTGGTCCTGGTCGTTTCCGCGTCGCTGCTGAGCCCCGCGACGGCGGAGGCCGTGCCCTCGGGCGGGTTGTCCCCGGGTTCGGTGACCCTGACGGAGTCCTCGCTCCAAGGCGTGCACGGCACCGCCCCCGACGTCACCATCCGCAACGTGCTCACCGTGACCGCCGCCGGAACGGCGCTGCGGGTGCGGCTGAGCAACCCCTTCGGCGCCACCGCGATGACCGTGCGATCGGTCTGGGCCGGCCGGCAGCCGTCGACGAATTCGCCCGCGCTGGTGCCGGGATCGAACCACCGGGCCACGTTCCACTTCCGGCACGCCGTGACGATCCCGCCGGGCGCCAGCGTGTGGACCGACCCGCTGCCGCTGTCGGTCCGGCGCGGCGACCACGTCGCGGTGAGCGTGTACGCGCCGGGTGCGCCGGTCAACGACCACACGTTCCCGCCGCCGGAGACGGACACGCCGGGGTCGTTCACCTCGGCCGGGCCCGGTGACGCCGGGGCGGACGAGTCGGGGAGCGCGTACGGGCCCTTCGCGCCCGGCGTCCTGTGGTGGGCGGACGCGATCAGCGCCGTGTCGCCCGCCCGCGGCACGATCGTCGCCCTCGGTGACTCGATCACCGACGGCTACAACGCTTTCGGCGGCGGACCGCGCTGGACCGACGTGCTCGCCGAGCGCATCGGGACGCTCCCCCCGTCGCGGCGGCTGTCGGTGGCCAACGCGGGGATCAGCGGCAACACCGTCAGCGTCCAGCCGAACCCGTACGACCCCACCGGCCAGTGCTGCGGCCCGCCCGCGCCGGTCCGGCTCGACCGCGACGTGCTCTCGCTGCCCGGCGTGCGGTACGTCCTGCTGCTGGAGGGGACGAACGACCTCGGTGGCGGCGACAACGCGGCCCCGGCCCCGGCCGCGCAGGTCATCGACGCCATGCGCACCATCGCCGGGCGGGTGCACGCGGCGGGCCGCCGGATCGTCGGCGCGACGATCCTGCCGATGTGCAACGCGGCCGGCAGCCCGAAGGAACAAGCCCGGCTCGCGGTCAACGCGTGGATCCGCACGTCCGGGACGTTCGACGCGGTCCTCGACTTCGACACCGTGCTGCGCGACCCGGCGGACCCGACGGTCATCCGCGCGGACTGGCGCACCGACTGCTACCACCCGAACGCGGCAGGCGACCGGCTCCTCGGCGATTCGATCGACCTGAAGGTCTTCGCCCGCTGAAACCGCGGCCGCGGCTACGTCTTGCCGGAGGCCGCGGGCCGGCGGCCGGGCGTGGGCTGCGGGGGCTGCCGGCCGGAGCCGCCGCGCAACGGTGCCGGAGCGGGACCCGGCTCCCGAGCCTGGGCCCGGCGGCGGCCGAGGACGCTGACGATCAGGTGGTCGATGGGTGACATCGAGGCCTCCACGGGTCGGGCCCCCTCCGGGTTCCGGGCTTCCCGTGCCGCGGGAGCCCGAAACGCGGAGGGGCTGCTCAGTTACCCACGAGGGGTGTGACCAAGACGTAGTCGATGTCCGGAGCGTATTTCGAGCGCTGGCCGAACTGGTTGAACGTCCGCCCGTCCCAGTCGGGCAGCTCCTGGGCGGTGAAGGCGATCGTGTTGGTCCCGGCCCGCAGGTCGACCGGGACGGCGAGGTCGCGGAACTGGTTGCGGTGGAACGTGGTCGGGAACAACACCCGCTGGGCCGGCCGTCCGTTGACGGCGATGTCGGCGTGCCGCGCGACCGGGTCGGGGTTGTAGTGGGTGGGGATCGACTCTTCCGCATTGGAGTAGCGGACCACGAGCACGTGCCGGCCCGCCTGCTTCGCCGTCACCCGCAGGGTCAGCGCGTTGCCCGGCCCGTCGCCCACCGCGGTGACGACCTGGCCCGAGGCGAACGAGAAGTCGCTGCTGCGCTGGGCGGCGCCGGTGAGCACGCCGCTTTCGGCTTCGAGCCGGGCCGGCGCCGGCACCGATGACGGCGCCGTGCGGACGCCGTCGAGCAGGAACTCGCCGGCCGTGCCCGTGACGACGATCCGGTTGAGGCCCGCCGAGAGGAACAGCGGCACGGTGTTCCGGGTGCCGAGGGTGACCGCGGGCTGCCCGTTGACGTCGACGCGGGCCGTGCCGCGGCCGGTCCGGTCGAAGCCGACCGACGCGTAGCCGTCGTGGCCGGCGTGGACCCAGAAGGTCGCCGACGCGCCGGGGCGCAGCGCCACCGCGCCGGGACCGGACGAGCCGCGGACGTCGTACCGGATCGCGGCGCCGGCCAGGTCGGCGTATTCCGCTTCGTGGACCGCCTGGCCGTCGGTGGCGGGATCGACCCGGGTGAGGTCGATCTTGTCGATGATCGCGTCGCCGCGGGTGGTCCCGAGGTCGGGGTCGGCCGCGGCCAGGGTGATCGTGTGCCGTCCGGCGGTGAGCGGCACGCGGGTATCGGTGTGGTCCCAGACCACCCACTCGTAGGAAACGGGCAGGATCAGCTGCCGCGGGTCCTCGCCGTCGACCCGCAGGAAGACGTTGGTCGGGCCCTGGGCGGTGACGCTCGGATACTTGTTGTAGGTGTTCGAGAAGACGCTGAGGTCGTACCGGCCGTCCTGGGGCACGTCGACGTCGAAGGAGAGCTTGACGTCCGACCCGGTCCGCAGGCCGCCGACGTTGTAGTCGCCGGACGTGGCGAACTTGCCGACGTTGCCCGGGTTGCCTTCCGGGCCGTTGCGGCTCCAGCCGGTTCCGGTGTGCGCGGCGTCCTCGGCCTCGTAGGTGTGCCGCCACGGGACCGGCGTCCCGTCGGTGGTGCCGCTGCCGCCCGGGCTGAGGATGACCTGGTACGCCGACATCTCCTGGAGGTCGGTGAACGGCAGGGTGAGGCTGCCGTCCGGGGCGACGGCCAGTTCCGTGTCGAGCTTCCGCCGCGGCGCGGGGGAGTCGCCGAGCTGCCCGGTCCACGGGATCTCCTGGACGGTCACGTGCACGCGGCGGCCGAAGAGCTTCCGGTCGACGTGCGTGAAGTGGACGTCCGCGGCTCCGGAGGAACCGCCGAACAGGGTGCGCGACTGCCGCTTGGCGCGGTCGAGGGTCGCGATGCCCTGCAGGGTGTACTGCTGCCCGGGTGACGGCGGCGTCACGCGCACGGTGTTCCCGGTCAGCTGCCCGTAGGCGTTGAACAGCCACCACTGGCCGTTGCCCTTGTTCGCTTCGGCGACGCTGTCGTCGAGGTTGCCGTCGATGTTCCAGTAGGCGAGGTCGGCGTCGACCTTCGAGTCTTCGATGGCCGACATCCACTGGATCATCTGGCCGGGCACGGAAAGGTGGTAGCGGTAGGCGTACTCGTCGAGGTTGACCGGCAGCGGCCCGATGCCCAGCTCCCGCTCCCAGCCGCGGTAGCGGTCCACATTGGACCGGACCGAGCCGGGCGAGGACAGCTCGTGCCAGGTGATCACGTCCGGCAGGCAGTCGTTCGCCCTGCAGTACTGCAGGAAGCCCTTGACCTGGTCGTAGAGGACGCTCGTGTTCGGGCCGGCGATGCGCGCCCGCGGGTCGAGGCGCTTGATCAGGTCGTGGGCCTGCTTCCACTCGGCGAAGAAGTGCCGCGGGTCGGTCAGCCAGCTGACGTTGTCGTAGCTGTACTGGCCGGTGCCGTACCAGTTGCCTTCGGGCTCGTTGAAGGGGACGTACACGACGTGGTCGCGTTGGCCGCTGGCGAGGACCTGCTCGACCTGGGTGGTGAGCTTGGCGCGGTAGTCGTCGACCCCGGCCTGGCCCTGGGCGCGCTGGTAGGGGAAGCCGCGGTAGATGTCGGTCAGGTAGACGTAGACATCCCGCCCCCCGGCGGCGACGAACGGCTTCGCGACTTCGAGGGCGTCGGCGCCCGGGTGCTGCGGGCCGTCCTGGGCCTTGGTGGCCAGCGTCTTGGGGTAGAAGCCGGCCAGCGCGTTGTCGCTGGGGACGCCGTCGCCGTAGACGCCGTAGAGGGAACCGGCGGCGCCGCCGTGGAAGGCGCCGGTGCTCGCGCCCAGGTCGACGGTGAGGGTGCTGGTGGCCGCGGTGGCCGGGGTGCCGCTGAGCAGGGTGGTGGTGAGGATGGCCGCGAGGGCGGCGGGCAGGACAGTTCGCCGTTGAACCACGGGGACTCCGGTCGGGTAGGGGCAGGGCCGTCGAACCGGTTCGATCGCGAAGTGCACACTACGGGAGGGTCTGGTGGAAAATCAACGGCGGTTTTGGCGAACCGGTTCGACCCTTGGCCCGCCCGGCGGGTCACCCGGCTGAAGCGGGATCGGCCGGCCGGTCAGGCGTGGCGGCGCCGCGCGCCCGTGCTCGACCGCAGCGAGATCGGCGGCTCCAGCAGCGCGTGCCGGGGTTCCGCGCCCGCGTCCGCGATCTGCGCCAGCAGCAGGTCCACCGCCAGCCGTCCCAGTTCCACCGCGGGCACGTCCGCCGCCGTCAGCGGGGGGTGGAAGTCCTCCGCCAGGCGCTCCGCGATCACCCCTGTCAGCGAAAAGTCGCGGGGGACCTCGAGGCCCGCCCGGTGCAGCGCGCGCTGGACGCCCGGCAGGGCCGCTTCGTTGATCGTCACCGCCGCCGTCACCGACGGCCACTGCGTCCGGATCTGCTCGAAGCAGGCCAGGCCGGCGGCCGCTTCGTCCGCGCAGCACACCGTTCGCGCCGTCAGGCCCCGCGCCGCCGTGGCGTCGAGGAACCCCGTGGCCGAGCGCAGGGCGGGGCCGTAGCCCGCCGCGACGAGCTCGGCCGAACGGTTGATGAGCACCACCTCTTCGTGGCCGAGATCCGCCAGGTGGTGCACGCAGCGCGTGATCAGGGCGCCGTAGTCGACGTCGACCCACCAGGACGCCCCGGGGTGCTCGACGTGGCCGATCGTCACGAACGGCAGGCTCGCCTGGCTCAGCCGCTCCACCCGCGGGTCCTCGAGGAGGATCTCCATCAGGATCACGCCGTCGACCCGCCGGCCGGTCACGATGCGCTCGAACGACCGGTCGTGGTCGCCGCCGCTGGGGGAGAGCAGGACGTCGAGGTCGTGGGCGGCGGCCGCGTCGACGACGCTGCCGACGAACCCCAGCTGGACGTCGGTCAGCCGGCGGCTGGCCGGCGGCACCACCAGGCCCAGCGTGCGCGTGCGGCCTTCGGCCAGGGCGCGGGCGCTGGCGTTGGGCCGGTAGCCGAGCTCGGCGATGACGTCGTTGATGCGCTGCACGGTGGCCGCCGAGACCGGTCGCTTGCCGCTCAGCGCGTACGACACGGTGCTGCGCGAAACCCCGGCGCGACGCGCGATCTCCCCGATGTTCATGCCACTCCTGACCGTGTTCCAGAACCGGTTCGATCGTAGTACACGCAGTATTGCGCAGGAGTGCTCGCGGGGTTTACGGTGACGCGGCCTCCGTCGTCGAACCGGTTCGATGACGGACCGACCGCCTCCAGGTCGTCGCTGGTGCCGACAGGAAGGACCCCTCCATGAAGCGTCACCCGATCATCCGGTTGCTGTCGGTGGCCGTCGCCGCGACGACACTGGCCGCCTGCTCCTCCGGGACGGCCCCCGGCGGGGGAACGGGCGGCACCGGCCCCGGCGGCGCCTTCACCGTCTGGGACCCCTACCCCCAGTTCGACGCGAGCTCCGCCTGGGCGAAGGTCGTCGACAAGTGCGGCGCCGACGCCGGGGTCAAGATCGCGCGGCAGGCGTTCGACACGACCGACCTCACCAACAAGGTGCTGCTCGCCGCCCAGCAGAACACCGCGCCGAACGTCCTCGTGGTCGACAACCCGGTCGTCTCCACCCTGGCCGAAGGCGGGGTGCTCAAGTCCAATGCGGACACCGGGCTCGACGCCGCGCAGGCCGCCCCGAACCTGCTCGCCGCCGCCGACGTCAAGGGCCAGGTCTACGGCGTCCCGATCGGGGCGAACACGCTCGCCCTCTACTACAACAAGGCCGTGCTGACCGGGGCCGGCGTCGACCCGGCGTCCGTGCGCGACTGGGCCTCGCTCGACGCCGCGCTGGCCAAGGTGCACGCCGCCGGCAAGAAGGGCATCACGTTCTCCGCCATCGGCACCGAAGAGGGCAGCTTCCAGTTCCTGCCGTGGTTCTGGGGCTCGGGCGCGAACCTGACCGACCTCGCTTCGGCCGGTGCCGTCTCGGCGCTCGCGCAGTGGAAGTCCTGGCTGGACAAGGGATACGCCCCGAACTCGGTGGTCGGCAACACGCAGACCACCAGCTGGCAGGAGTTCGCGACCGGCGAGTACGCCTTCGCCGAGAACGGCACCTGGCAGCTGCAGAACGCGAAGAAGGCCGGCTTGGACTACGGCGTCCTCCCGATCCCGGCGCGGGCCGGGGGAGCGGCCCCGGCCCCGACCGGCGGCGAGTTCGTCACCGTGCCCGTCCAGAGCAGCCCGGACGCCGAGAAGACCGCGGGCAAGATCGCGTCCTGCCTGACCAGCCCGGCCAACGTCCTCGACTCCGACACCGCCCTGACCTATGTCTCCGCCGTGCCGTCCGTGCAGGAGAAGCAGGTCGCCGCCCAGCCGGAGCTGAAGGTGTGGGTCGACGCGGTCAAGGTCGCGAAGGGCCGCACCGGCGACAACCTCGGTACTCGGTACCCCCGGATCTCCGAACCGCTCTGGGGTGCCGTGCAGGCCGCACTCACCGGCGCGAAGGCCCCGGACGCCGCGCTCGCGGCCGCACAGGCGACCGCCGCGTCGGCGAAGTAGGCCCGCTCGTGCAGGACATCCGTGAACCGGTGACCGTCCGTCCGGCCGCGCGAGCGCCCGGACGGACGGGACGCCGACGGCCGCAGCTGCTCGCGTGGGCGTTCCTCGCCCCGCTCGTCGCCTACCTCGTGCTCTGCTACGGCTATCCGCTCGTGACGAACGTCGATCTCAGCCTGCGCAACTACACCGTCCGCACCTTCGTGCACGGCGGGGCGCCGCTGGTCTGGTTCGACAACTACGCGACCGTGTTCACCGATCCGACCTTCCGCACGGCCCTGCTCGACACGCTCGTCTTCACGGCCGCGTCGCTGCTGTTCCAGTACGGCATCGGCCTGGCGATGGCGGTGTTCTTCGCCCGCCACTTCCGGCTGGGCCCGACGCTGCGCGCGCTGTTCCTGGTGCCCTGGCTGCTGCCGCTGATCGTCTCGGGGTCGACCTGGGCGTGGCTGCTCAACAGCGAGTCCGGCGTGGTCAACTCCGTGCTGGGCTGGTTCGGCGCCGGCCGGATCGACTGGCTGACGTCGCCCTCGTGGTCGCTGATCTCGGTGATCATCGCCAACATCTGGATCGGCGTGCCGTTCAACCTCGTCGTGCTGCACAGCGGCCTGCAGAACATCCCGGCCGAGGTGTACGAGGCGGCGTCGCTCGACGGCGCCGGGGCGTGGCAGCGGTTCCGGCACGTCACCTTCCCTCTGCTGCGCCCGGTTTCGGCGATCACCCTGCTGCTGGGGCTGGTCTACACGCTCAAGGTCTTCGACGTCATCTGGATCATGACCAAGGGCGGCCCCGGCGGATCGTCGACCACCCTCGCCACCTGGTCCTACCAGCTCGGGTTCGGCAGCATGCTGCCGCGGTTCGGGCCCAGCGCGGCCGTGGGCAACGTGCTCATCCTGCTGGCCCTGGTCGCGGGGCTGCTCTACATCCGCGCGCAGCGCAGGCAGGAGGAGACGTGATCCGGCACTGGCGCACCGCGGTGGGGCTGGTCCTCACCGCCGTGATGCTCTTCCCGGTCTACTGGATGGTCAACGTGTCGCTGACCCCGGCCGGGCGGATGCGCAAGTCGCCGCCCGACTGGTTCCCCGCCGCGCCGACGTTCGAAGGCTACGAGCGGGTCCTGCGCGAGCAGCTCCCGTACTTCGCCACCAGCCTGTTCGTCGCGCTCGGCACCGTGGCGCTGACGCTGGCCCTGGCCGCGCCTTCGGCGTACGCGCTGGCCAAGCTGCGCCCGCGCGGGCACCGGGCCCTCGGGTTCGTGCTGCTGGTCGCCCAGATGATCCCCGGCATCATCATGGCGCTGGGCTTCTACGGCATCTACGTCTCGCTCGGCATCACCAACACCGCGTGGGGGCTGGTCCTCGCCGATTCGACGATCGCGGTGCCGTTCGCCGTGCTCATCCTCACCTCCTTCATGACTTCGGTGCCGGACGAGCTCGTCCAGGCGGCCACGATCGACGGCGCGGGCCCGGTGCGCGCGTTCTGGTCGGTGGTGCTGCCCGCGAGCCGCAACGGCGTGGTCACCGCGGGGCTGTTCTCGTTCCTGTGGGCCTGGTCGGACTTCGTCTTCGCGGCGACGCTCGACGGCGGCGGCTCGCTGCGGCCGCTGACCCTGGGGATCTACCGCTACATCGGCAACAACAACCAGGAGTGGAACTCCATCATGGCGACGGCGGTGGTCGCCTCCGTGCCCGCCGCCGTGCTCCTCGTGCTGGCGCAGCGGTTCGTCGCCGCCGGCGTCACCGCGGGCGCCGTCAAGGACTGAGCCCCTCTCCCGAAAGGACGACCCCTGTGCCCACGGGCGAATTCTCGTTGCGGGAAATTCCGTTCAGCTACCCGGGATCGTGGTTCGACGTCTCCCCGGTGGTGGCCCAGGCCACCTACGCCGACGACCTGCACCTGGTGTCGCACCGCCACGGCATGCACGCCGTCCTGGCGCTGGTCCCCGAAAGCGGCGGGGAGCGGGCGGCGGTCCCGGCCGTCGCGACGCCGTCCGCGCTCACCTGGGGGAGCGGCGAGGAGCGGATCACGGCGGCGTTCGCGGCGCCGGACGCGCTCCGGATCGCCGGGCGCGGCCTGGCCATGCGGATCCGCGCGGCGGAGCTCACGCTGACGCCGTTCACCGGTACCTACTTCTTCACCGATCCGGTCGACGGCTCAGCCGTTTTCACCTCCTACGAAACCGGCCACCGCTACCGCGTCACCGTCCTTTCCGGACACATTCGGCACGTCGGCGCCGAAGCGCTCGGCACGGCCGAGCGGGCCGTCGTCGTGAGCGGCGACGCCTGGGAGGTGGCGATCGAGGAACTCCCGGGCGCCCGCGAGCCGTACTCGCCGGCACCGGCGTTCGACGGCGTGGTCGCCGCCGCCCGGACCGGGTTCACCGCCTTCGCCGACGCGGTCGCGCCGTGGCGCGGCGAGCGCACGCCGGCGGCCGAGCTCGCCTGTTACGTGCTCTGGTCGGCCATCGTGGCACCGGCCGGGTTCGTCGGCCGCCCGGCCGTGCTGATGTCGAAGCACTGGATGGACAAGGTGTGGAGCTGGGACCACTGCTTCAACGCGCTCGCGCTGGCCTCCGGCCGGCCGGAGCTGGCCTGGGACCAGGTCCAGGTCGTCTTCGACCACCAGGACGACCGGGGCGCGCTGCCCGACTCGATCACCCACGCCGAGGTGCTGCGCAACTTCGTCAAACCGCCCATCCACGGCTGGGCACTGAGCCGCCTGCGCGGCCGCCTGCCCGGTGGCCTGCCCGAAACCGGGCTCGCCTACCGGCAGCTGGCGGCGTGGACGACCTTCTGGCTCGAGCACCGCCGCGTGCCCGGCGGGCGGCTCGCCCACTACGAGCACGGCAACGACAGCGGCTGGGACAACGCGACGCCGTTCGCCGAACGGCGGCTCGTGCAGACGCCCGACCTCGCCGCGTTCCTGGTGCTGCAGCTGAAGGAACTGGCCGTGCTGGCCGCCGGGCAGGGTGATCCGGGCGCGGCGGCACGGTGGGACGCCGAAGCCGAGAGCATGCTGGCGTCGCTGCTCGGCGAGCTGTGGGACGGCACGAAGTTCGTCAGCCGGTCGGCCGCGACCGGGGCGGTGCAGTCCGGGGCGAGCCTGCTGGAACTGATGCCGATCGTGCTCGGCGAACACCTGCCGCCGGACGTGCGGGACAAGGTCGTGGCCGGGCTGGAGGCGCACCTCACCGGCGTCGGCCTGGCGACCGAGCAGCCGGCGTCCGAGTACTACGAGCCGGACGGCTACTGGCGGGGGCCGGTGTGGGCGCCCGTCACCGTGCTGATCGAAGACGGCCTCCGCCGCGCCGGCGCGACCGAGCTCGCCGACCGCGTCAGCGCCCGGTTCCGCGCGGTGTGCGAAAAGTCCGGCTTCGCCGAGAACTTCGACGCGCTGACCGGTGACGGGCTGCGCGACCGCGCCTACACCTGGACGGCCGCCGCCTACCTCGTGCTCGCCGGCGACGCCGAACACCGGCTCGCGCAGGCGAGGTAATACGCGGGTTTGTTCGACCAAATCGACAACGCATCCCATTGAAATCATCGATGCCATTGTTCGGGTGGGTGGTAAGTCGGCAAATCACGCACAGAATCTTGACCGGTGGACAAGTGGCCTGCAATAGTCATTGCGGCTTCCCGTTCGATTACCGGTAAAGGACGATTACCATGCACAACGTCGTGCGTTCCCTGCTCGTCTCGCTGACCGCGGCCGCCGTGGTGGCGACCACCGCCGGAGTGGCCGAAGCGGCCACCTGGTCGTCTTCGGACAAATGGGCGACCTGGTCCAACGGCGGGTACACCGTCCGCAACGACGTCTGGGGCAGCGGTGCCGGTGCCCAGTCGATCTGGGCGAACTCCTTCAGCAACTGGGGGGTGTGGGCGGACCACCCGAACACCGGCGGGATCAAGTCGTATCCGCACTCGGCGAAGAACGTCGGCCGGACACTCAGCTCGCTGCGGCAGGTTTCCAGCAGTTTCAACGTGAGCCGCCCGGGCAGTGGCGCCTACGAGACGGCTTATGACATCTGGGCGAACAACAACGCCTACGAAATCATGCTGTGGGTCAACAAGCAGGGCGCGGTCGGCCCGCTGGGCAGCAAGCAGACGACGGTGAGCGTCGGCGGGCACACCTGGGACGTCTACAAGGGATCGAACGGTTCGAACGCGGTGTTCTCGTTCCTGCGCACGTCGAACACGAACTCCGGCACCGTCGACGTCCTCGCGGTGCTGAACTGGATCAAGGCCCGTGGCTGGTTCGGGGACGTGACCCTCGGCGAAGTGCAGTTCGGCTTCGAAATCACGTCGTCTTCGGGCGGGTTGAACTTCACCTCCAACAGCTATTCCGTTTCCGCGTCCTGAGAGTTCAAGGCGCCTCGCTCCACTGAGGAGGGTCGCGGTACCTTCACGTTCTGCGGAACGGATCGAAGGCGCCGCGCACCCGACAAGAAGGTGGACCGATGGAACCGGGCGAAATGGCACGAAAAGCACTGGCTTGCGTGCGGATCTTCAACGGAGCGGCCGGCTTGCTCGCCCCCGCCCGGATGGCGGCGAGCCTGGGCAGCTCACCGGGGGAAGACCGGCGGTTCGGCTACCCCGCGCGCATGTTCGGGATCCGCACCCTGGTCCTCGGGACCGACCTGCTGCTGCTGAAGGCGGACGATCCGTCGGCCCGGCGGATGCTGCAGCAGGCGGTCCTGATCCACGCGACGGACACCGCGGCCGCCGTGTACGCCGGTGCGCGCGGTGAACTCCAGGGCAAAGCGGCGAAGTTCACGGTCGCGATCTCCGCCGTCAACACCGTGCTGGCGGTGATCTCACTCGCGACCGCCAAGCCGCGCGGCTGACGGCGGCTAGTGCGGTCGTCCCCGCCGCATCACTGACGCTGACATCACCGTCATCGTCGAGATGGCCACTATCCGCCCGCGCAAGCACGGGCTGCCGTTCACGCACTGGAGTATCCGCAAGCTGGCCAGCTACCTGTCCGGCCGGTACGGACGTCGCGATCCGCGGTGGGCGCCGGTCCGGATGGTCCGTGTCGGGCGGGAACGGTTGCGGCAGATCCTTTCCGCTCGCGGCATCACGTTTCAGCGCACACGGACCTGGAAGGAGTCCCACGACCCCGACCTGGAGGCCAAGTTGGATCGGATCGAGGAGGTCACCGTACGGTTTCCGGAGCGGTGTTTCGCGTTCGACCAGTTCGGGCCGCTGTCGATCCGCCCGTGTCACGGCACCTGCTGGGCCGCCCGCTGTCATCCCGACCGGCTGCGCGCCACCTACAAGCGCACCCACGGCATCCGGTACTTCCACGGCTGCTACAGCCTCTCCGATGACCGGCTGTGGGGTGTCCTGCACGAACACAAAGGCGGCAAATACACCCTGGCCGCGCTCAAATCGATCCGTCAGGCTCGCCCGGACGGCGCTCCGATCTACGTCATCTGCGACAACCTCGACCAACACCACACCCGCGATCCGGACCTGGTGTGTCCTCAACCCCGGGCAGCGTGACCGACTCGGTGATCAATAGTGGCCACCGTCACTAGACTTCGTGTCCGGACCGGCGGCTCGACTCCGACGTCTCCGCTGAAAGGTTCCCAGTGGAGAGGACACGAACGTGAAGTACATGATCATGTTGTCGTTGACCCAGCAGGACCTGGACATGATGGCCAGCTGGTCCCCGCAGGACGCGGCCGCGCTGCACCAGTTCATGGCGAAGTGGAACAACGACCTGGTCGAGTCCGGTGAGTTCGTCGACGCGCACGGCCTCACCCCGCCCGTCCACGCGCGGCGGGTCTCGCTCAAGGACGGCGTCCCGGTGGTCACCGACGGGCCGTACGCGGAGACCCAGGAGGTGCTCGGCGGATATACCATCGTCGACTGCGTCAGCTACGACCGGGCCACCGAGATCGCCGCCCAACTCGTCAACACGCCCCACCCGGCAGGCGCCACGTTCGTGCATGACTTGCACGTGGACATCCGGCCGATCGCCGGGTCCGCGGCCGAGTCGCTGGAGTGAACGACCGTTTCGCCGAGGGCCTGCTGCGTGAGTTGGCGCCGCAGGTCCTCGGCGCGGTCGTCCGGCGCTACGGCCATTTCGACACCGCCGAGGACGCCGTGCAGGAGGCGTTGATCGCGGCCGCCCAGCAGTGGCCGGCCGAGGGGGTCCCGGACGACCCGAAGGCCTGGCTGATCACGGTCGCGTCGCGCCGGCTCACCGACCTGCTGCGGGCCGAGCAGGCCCGGCACCGCCGTGAACTGGACCAGCGGCCGGTCCCCACCGGACCGGTCGTGGACTTCGACGACACACTGATCCTGCTGTTCCTGTGCTGTCACCCGGCGTTGTCCCCGGCGTCCCAGATCGCGCTGACGCTCCGCGCGGTCGGCGGTCTCACCACGGCCGAGATTGCCCGCGCGTTCCTGGTGCCGGAGTCGACGATGACCCGGCGGATCACCCGCGCCAAGCAGGCCGTCAAGGACAGCGGCATCCCGTTCGGCATGCCAGCCGACCGCGGCGAACGGCTCGGCGCCGTCCTGCACGTGCTGTACCTGATCTTCAACGAGGGCTACGCCACCACGGCCGGCCCGGACCTGCACCGCACCGAGTTGTCCACCGAGGCGATCCGGCTGACCCGGATCGTGCACCGCCTGCTGCCTGATGACCCCGAGGTCACCGGGCTGCTGGCGCTCATGCTGCTGGTCGACGCCCGCCGGCTGGCCCGCACGGGCCCGGACGGCGGCATGATCCCGATGGACGAACAAGACCGAAGCCTGTGGAACACCGGGTTCATCACCGAGGGCGTCGCGTTGATCAGCGGCGCGCTTCCCCACGGGCCGATCGGCCCGTACCAGTTGCAGGCCGCTATCGCCGCCGTCCACGACGAGGCACCCACGTCCGCGGACACCGACTGGCCGCAGATCAAAGCCCTGTACGAGGTACTGCTGCGAATCAACGACAACGCGGTGGTACGGCTCAACCACGTCGTCGCGGTCGCGATGGCCGACAGTCCCCAGGCCGGGCTGGACCTGCTCGGCCCACTGGAGACAACGCTGGCCAAGGACCACCGGCTGCACTCGGTCCGCGCGCACCTGCTCGAAATGTCCGGCAACCGTGAGGCGGCCCGGGTGTCCTACGAACACGCGGCCCGCCTCACGATGAGCCTGCCTCAGCAGCGTTATCTCCAGGCCCGCGCTACAAGGTGTGCGCGAGACGGTCGGCCAGCAGGCGGGTGAAGCGCGGCGGGTCCTTCAGCTCGCTGCCCTCGGCCAGCAGGGCCTCCCGTGGATCAGCTCGACTCTCGGTCAGCGACGCGTCGTCCTTACGCCCTCGTACGCCTTCCGTAGGCCGGTGACCAACGGGTGCGTCGGGTTCAGCTCAAGGATCCGCTTGACCGGCGCCAGCCCACCGTCCAAGTCACGCGCCCTGCCCGGCGTGTCACCAAACCGGTGATCATTACTGGTCACCGCACCAGCGGCTCGCGCACAGCGCGTGGACGATCAGGTCGAGCATCCGGCCGGTCCGCTCGGGGTCGCGCTCGTTCGCCGTGGACAGGAACACGCCCAGCAGGAGCAGCGTCACGTCCTCCGGGTCGGCGCCGGCGCGCAGCGTGCCCGCCTTCGCGCCCGCTTCGAGGATCGCTCCGATCGCGGCGGTGATGCGCTGCCGCGTCGCCGGCGTCGCGATGCGGCCCGATGCCACGCTCGCGCGGAGGACGTCCGCCATTCCGCGCTTGGTCGCCACGAACGCCGCGTAGCGGTCCATCCACGCGCGGAGGGCCTGCTCCGGCGCGAGTTCGGCGAGCAGGGCCGGTGCGCTGTCGGTGACGTCGTCGAGTTCCGCCGCGTAGACGGCCTCGACGAGCGCCTCGCGGGTCGGGAAGTGCCGGTAGAGCGTGCCGATGCCGACGCCGGCTTCGCGGGCGACGGCTTCGAGCGCGACGGTGCCGTCGGCGGTGGCGAACGCGGCGCGCGCCACCGCGACGAGCTTGTCCCGGTTGCGGCGCGCGTCCGAGCGCAGGGGGAGGGCGGGTTCGGGCGAAGGCAAAGCGGAGGCACCTCCGGTTGTGCTACGGTCGGCTCGAGCGGAGGCTCCTCCGCTTCGCCATCATCGCACGAGGACGGGTATCCCATGCCTTCCACCGCACGCGGCGCACTCGCCGGCCGCACTGTCTCCCGCGTCGGCTACGGCGCCATGCAGCTCGAGCGCCTGCACGGCGACCGCGCCGCGGCCGTCGCCCTCCTGCGCCGCGCGATCGAGCTCGGCGTCGACCACGTCGACACCGCCCAGTTCTACGGCAACGGCTTCGTCAACGGCGTCATCCGCGACGTCCTCCCGTCCGCCGAAGACCTCCTGGTCGCCACCAAGGTCGGCGCCGACCCCGACCCCGGCGCCCCGATCCCGCTCCGCCTGGCGCAACGGCCCGAAGAGCTCCGCGCGAGCGTCGACGACAACCTGCGTTCGCTCGGGCTCGACCGGATCCCGCTGGTCAACCTGCGCCGCGCCGACCGGCGGCCCGGCGTGCTCGCCGAGGGTGTGCAGCTCGTCGGCCTCGACGACCAGCTCGCGGTGCTGACCGCCCTGCGCGACGAGGGCAAGATCGGCGCGATCGGGCTCAGCGCCGTCACCCTCGACGTCCTGCGCCGGGCTCTCCCGGCGGGGATCGCCTGCGTGCAGAACGCCTACAGCCTCGTCGGCCGCGACGGCGAGGACCTGCTCGAGCTGTGCGTGGCGGAGGGCATCGCCTGGGTGCCGTTCTTCCCGCTGGGCGGCGATTTCCCCGGGATGCCGAAGGTGACCGACGAGCCCGCGGTCCGGGCCGTCGCGCAGGCCCTCGGCCGCACCCCGGCGCAGATCGGCCTGGCCTGGCTGCTGCACCGCGCCCCGAACGTCCACCTCATCCCCGGCACCGCGAGCGCGGCGCACCTCGAAGCCAACCTCGCCGCCGCGGAGATCGAGCTCGACGGCGAGACGCTGGCCGTGCTGGACGCGATCCCGGCCCGCTCGATGGACGTCAGCCTCGGTTGACCACATCAACAGGAGACGCCGCTATCCGGCCACTCGGCGGCCGGCGTAGTTTTGCGGTATGTACACGGTCGCGGTGCTGGCCCTCGACGATGTGATCGCCTTCGATCTGGCCACCCCGATCGAGACGCTCGGCCGGGTCCGGCTGCCGGACGGCCGCGGGGGTTACCGGATCGTCGTCGCCGGGCCGGAGCCGGTGGTCGACGCCGGCCCGGTGCGGCTGACCGTCGAGGTGGGACTCGACGAGGCCGCCCACGCCGATCTCGTCGTCGTCCCCGGGCGGAACGACCCGGACCGGCCGACCCCGGACGGCGTGGCCGAGTTCCTGCGGGCCGCGGTGGCGCGCGGAACGCGGGTCGCCTCGATCTGCGTCGGCGCGTTCACCCTCGCCGAGGCGGGCCTGCTCGACGGGCAGCGGGCGACCACGCACTGGCTCGCCACCGACGAGCTGGCCCGCCGGTACCCGGCCGTCCGGGTCGACCCGGACGCCCTGTACGTCGACAACGGGCAGATCCTGACGTCCGCGGGTGCGTCGGCGGGGCTGGACATGTGCCTGCACATCGTGGAGCGCGACCACGGCGCCGCGGTCGCCGCCGACGCCGCGCGGCTCGCCGTCGCGCCGTTGCAGCGCACCGGCGGCCAGGGCCAGTACATCCTCCGCAACCGCCCGACGTACCAGACCGCGACGCTGGAGAAGGCGCTCGGGTGGATCGAGGAGAACGCCCACCGCCCGCTCACCCTGGCCGACATCGCCGACGCGGCGGGCATGAGCACCCGCACGCTGACCCGGCACTTCCACGCCGAGACCGGGCAGAGCCCGATCCAGTGGCTGACCGGGGTGCGCATCCGGCACGCCCAGGAGCTGCTGGAGCTCACCGACCACACGATCGACCGGATCGCCGGCCAGGTCGGGTTCCCGTCGCCGAGCAACTTCCGCGTCCAGTTCGCCCAGACCGTGCGGGTCAGCCCGAGCGCGTACCGCAAGACGTTCCGGTCGCGGTGACGGGCGGGGTGCGTGGCCGTACCCCGCCCGGCCCGGTCAGCCGCGGTGTTCGGCCGCGACGTCGATGATCCAGGTGACGCCGAAGCGGTCGGTCAGCATGCCGAACGCCGGTGCCCACTGAGCAGGCCCGAACTCTTCGATGACGGTCGCGCCTTCGGCGAGGCCCTTCCACACCGGCGAGACCTCGTCGACGGTGGCGCCGCGGACGGACAGGAAGAACGGCTCCTTGGTGATCGTCGTGCCGTTCTCGCGGCGGGTGCCGGGCGCGGCCGGGGTGGCCGGGCCGTCGGTGCCGGGGACGTCGTAGGCCATGACGCTGAAGCCGTTGTCCGCGGTGACCTGACCGAACACCACCTTGCCCGCGTCGGGCAGTTCGGCGGGCAGCCCGAAGTCGCCGTAGGTGATGACCGTGGCCTGGCCGCCGAAAACCGACTGGTAGAAGGCGAGCGCTTCGCGGGCTTGGCCGGTGAAGTTGAGGTGGGCGACAGCGGTGAGCGACATGTGTTCCGGTTCCTTTTTCGAGGTTTCCGCCGCCGGAGGGGTTCCGGCGGTAGCGCCACGATCGCAGCAGTAGCGGCCAGGGAACGTCCGCTTCTCGTGGCACCATGGAAGTCATGCCGGTCGCTTCCTCGACGGCGACCTCGGGTCGCCTGCTCTCGCTGCTGTCCCTGCTGCAGGCCCGCCGGGACTGGCCGGGCGCGCTGCTCGCCGGCCGGCTGGGCGTCAGCGAACGGACCGTGCGCCGCGACGTCGACCGGCTCCGGGAGCTCGGCTATCCCGTCCAGGCGGTCAAGGGACCGGAGGGTGGCTACCGGCTCGAAGCCGGGAGCCGGATGCCGCCGCTGTTGTTCGACGAGGAGCAGGCGGTCGCGCTCGCCGTGGCGCTGCGGATCGCCGCCGGGACCGGCGCGGGCATCGAGGAAGCCGCCGTGCGTGCCCTGGCCACCGTGCGCCAGGTGATGCCGTCGCGGCTGCGCCACCGCGTCGACGTGCTCGAGATCGCCGCGGCCGGCGGTCCCGCGGTCCAGGTCGGCACGGACGTCCTGCTCGCGCTGAGCTCGGCGATCCGCGCCACCGAGGAAGTGCGGTTCGACTACGGGGCACCGCCGGCGGACCCGGGCCCCCGGCCGCCGCGCCGGGTGCAGCCGCACCACCTCGTCGTCCGGAGTGGACGGTGGTACCTGATCGGCTGGGACGCGGTCCGGGAGGACTGGCGGACCTACCGCGTGGACCGGCTGCGGCTGCGCGTGCCGAACGGGCCGCGGTTCACCCCGCGGGAGGTGCCGGGCGGTGACGTCGCGACGTTCCTCGCCGCCCGGTTCAAGGGCTCCGCCACCGCCGACGTCTGGCCGTGCCGGGGCGAAGTGGTCCTCGACCGGTCCCCGGCCGACGTGAGGCCGTTCGCCGGCGACGGGATCGTCGAGGAGGCCGCCCCCGGGAAGACCCGGCTGCTGACCGGATCCTGGTCCTGGGCGGCGCTCGCGGCCGGCCTGCTGCGCTTCGAGTGCGAGATCGAAGTGGTCGGCCCACCGGAGCTGCGGGCGGCCTTCGCGGAACTGGCGGGACGGGCCACCCGCGCGGCGAACGACCGCTGAGCATCGCGAGTTCCGCGTCCGGAGGTCAGCCCGGTTCGTGGTTGAGGGCGCCGGAGCGGAAGGACGAGACAGTGGCCTCGGCGAAGCCGAGCGCCCGCACGGCCTCGAGCAGCCGCGGATCGTCGCGCACTTCGGCGGCCACGGCGGCATCGAGCTCGATCCGCGCCGTGCCACCGAGGTCCCGGACCCGCACGTCGCGGTAGCGCCGGCCGTGGTCGTCCAGGAACGCGCGCACCACCGATTCGGCCTGTTCGATCCGGGCCAGCGTGGCCGTGGTGATCGGGATGCCGTACCGGACCCGGCTCGCCAGGCAGGGCGCGGCCGGTTTGTCCGCCCAGGCCAGCCCCCAGCGCCGGGCGATGGCCCGTACGTCCTCTTTGGACAGGCCCAGCGTCCGCAGCGGCGTGTGCACGCCGAGTTCGTCCCCCGCGCGGATGCCCGGCCGGAACGGGTCGACGGCGTCGTCGGCGTTCGTGCCGGTGGCCAGCGCCGGGAACCCGTGGGCGGCGGCCACTCCGGCGATCGCCGTGAGCACCGTGGTCTTGCAGAAGTAACAGCGCCGGCGCCCGTTGGCCGCGTACCCGGGCTCGGCCAGCTCGCCGGTCGACGGCGTGAGGTGGCGGACCCCGAGCTCGGCCGCGATCTTCCGCGCGCCGGCCAGTTCCACCGCGGCCAGGCTGGCCGAGTTCGCCGTCACCGCGAGCACGTCCGCCGGGCCCAGGGCGCGGACGGCGGCCGCGAGCACCAGCGCCGAGTCGGTGCCGCCGGAGAACGCCACCGCGAGCCGGCCGAGGCCGGCGAGGTGGGTGACGAGCCGCGTTTCGTCCATCAGCGCCCCGCGGCGATCGTCGCGACGACGCGTGCCGGCAGGCCGAGCTCGCGCGCGGCGGCCACGACGTCGTCGTGCTCGGGTTTCGTCCCGTGCGGCCCGCGCTTGCGCCGTACCGGCATCCCGAGGACGTCCACCGTTTCGGTCTCCCGTTCCAGTGCGGTGCGGCGGACCGGGTACTCGCGGAAGCCGAGGCTGCCGGTTTCGGCGAGGACGAGGGCCCCGAGCCGGGCGGCGTGCTCCGGCTCGGCGAGCACGTGCAGGACGTGGGCAGGCCGGCCCTTCTTCATCGTCACCGGGCTGATCCACGCGTCGAGCGCGCCGGCCGCCAGCAGTTCGCCGACGACGTGCCCGAGGACTTCACCGGTGACGTCGTCGAGGTTCGTCTCCAGCACCACCAGGGTGCGGTGTCCGGCGTCCACCGGCTCGCCGAGGTGCACGACCGCGACGTTCGGCCGGTCCGCCAAAGTCCGGGTGCCGGCGCCGTAGCCGGTGGCCAGCAGGCGGAACTCCGGTGGCGGCTCGAACCGGGCGCCGGTGGCCTTCAGCAGCGCGGCCGCGGTGGGGGTGACCGTCTCGCCGGCCAGGTCGCTCCCGACCGTCCGCGCGCCCTTCAGCAGCGCCGCGGTCGCGGGGGCGGGACAGGGGAGGACGCCGTGCGCGGTGCGGACTGTGCCGGTGCCGAGGGGGAGCGCGCCACAGTACACAGTGGACACCTCCAGGGCGTCCAGCGCGGCGCAGACGCCGATGACGTCGACGAGCGTGTCGTGCCCGCCGAGTTCGTGGAGGTGGACGTGCTCGGGTGCTTCCCCGTGCAGCCGGCCTTCCGCCTCGGCGATCGCGCGGAGCGCGGCGACCGCCCGGTCCGCGACCGGCGCGGGCCGCACCCGGCCGGCCATGGCGATCAACTCGGCCGCGGGACGGCTGGTGGCTTCGTCCGTGACGTCCACGTGCGCGCGGGCCGCCGTCAGCCCGTGGGTGAGGAGGGACTCCACACGCAGGTCCCAAGCGGTCAGCCCGCTGGCGGCGACGGCGGACCGGATGCGCTCCAGCGGCGCGCCGGCGTCGACCAGGGCGGCCAGCAGCATGTCCCCGGCCAGGCCGGTGAACGGCGTGATGACGCAGATCGTCACCGTGACCTCCGCAGGACCTGGGCGAGCCGGAAGGCGGCCATGGCCGCGCCGAACCCGGAGTCGATGTTGACGACGGTGATGCCCGCCGCGCAGGAGGCGTGCATCGCGAGCAGCGCGGTGACGCCTTCGAGGCCGGCGCCGTACCCGGTGGAGGTGGGGACGGCGATCACCGGACAGGCGACCAGCCCGCCGACGGCCGAGGCCAGCGCGCCCTCCATGCCCGCGACGACGATGACCGTGTCGGCCTCGCGCAGCCGGTCCGCCTCGGCCAGCAGCCGGTGGATCCCGGCGACCCCGACATCGGTGACCGCAGCGACCGAGAGGCCGATGGCCGCGGCGACTTCCGCGGCCTCCTCGGCGACCGGGCCGTCGGACGTCCCGGCCGCGGCCACCGCGACCGTGAAGGCCGTCGGTTCGGCCGGGCGCCAGACCAGGAGCCGCGCGCCGGGGGCGTAGCGGCCGCCGGGGACCTCGGCGAGCACGGCGCGAGCCGGCTCGGCTTCGACCCGGGTGACCAGCACCGGCCCGGTGTTGTGGGCGAGCAAGGTCCGCGCGATGGCGGCGATCTGCGCCGGGGTTTTTCCGGGCCCGTAAACGACTTCCGGGAGTCCCTGGCGGTGTTCGCGGTCCAGGTCGACGCGCGCGAAACCGAGGTCGGCGGTACTCATGCCACGTACGGGATCGTCAGGGGACCTTCGGGCAGCACGCAGGCCCGTGCCCCCGGCCCGGCCCGGTCGAGGGCCTCGGCCACGGTGGCCGCGATGTCGGTGGTCCGGGTCAGGTGGGCCGTCGCGAGGTCGGCTTCGGTCAGCGTGCCGGTGTGCATCACGACCCGGCAGTCGTCCTGGATCTTCGCCTGGATCTGGACCTGCCACTGGTCGGGCACGGTCACCGGGCGGGCCGCGATCTCCGCGAGCAGGGCCGCCGGGGAATCCGCGGACGCGAGGACTTCCCGGTAGGAGCCGTGGTCGGGGAACCCGTCCCGGCACTCCGCGGCGCACACGATCGTCCCGCCCGGCTTGGTGATCCGGTGCGCCGCCGACATCCCCTTGACCGACTGGTAGAGGTTCTGGTCCAGCGGGTAGCCGGAGTTGGTGGTCACCACGACGTCGAACGGCGCGGGCACCGGCCGCATGGCGACGTCGCGGGCGGCGCGGGCCGCGGCCGCGTGCATGTCCAGGAGGTCGCCGCCGAAGGCCCCGATGACCGCCTTGTCGCGGTTGAGGATGACGTCGAGGGCGAAGGTGACGCCGGTGGCCGCGGCGATCGCGCGGACGTCGTCGTGCACGGGATTGCCTTCGGTGATCCCCCAGGTGGCGTTCCGGTGCCCGATCCGGCGGGCGTCGTGCAGCACCAGCACGGTGTCCAGGGCCGCCAGCCCGGGCGCGACGAGCTTGGGGCCGCCCGAAAAGCCCGCGAAGAAGTGCGGTTCGACGAACCCGGTGGTGATCCGCACGTCGGCGGTCACCCACTCGCTGTTCAGCCACACCGGGACGTCGTCGCCGTGGCGTCCCAGCCAGGTCAGGCTCGCGCGGTCGCGGGCGTCGTGGTTCACGATCCGGACGGTGTCGGCGACCTCGTCGCCGAACATCGCGCGCAGCTCGGCGCCGGTGTTGCCACGGTGGGTGCCGGTGGCCACGAGGATGACGACGTCTTCGAGGCGGACGATGCCGTCCAGTTCGGCGAGGATCGCCGGGATCATCAGTTCGCGCGGCTGCGGCCGGGTTCCGTCGCACGCCGAGATCGCGACGGTCTGCCCCGGCCGCACCCGCTCGCGCAGCGGCGGCCCGGCGACCGGTTCCCGCAAAGCCCGGCGCAGCAGCACGGCCGCGGCCTCGGTGACCGGGTGGTGCACGGGCGTCACGACGGTGGTGACCGCCGGGTCGATGGTGAGGTCGAGGCCGGTGTCGCCGTAGGCGAGCCGGACCGTCCGGGCCGTCATGGCGCCAGCCCGTAGACGCGGGTCGCGGTCCCGCCGCGGACGGCGTCGCGTCCGGACGGCGTCAGGTCTTCCAGGAGGCTGTCGGCGGCGTCCATGACTTCCGCGTAGGTCCCCGCGAGGAGGCACACCGGCCAGTCGGAACCGAGCATCAGCCGGTCCGGCCCGAAGGCGGTGAGCGCGGTTTCCGCGTAGGGCCGCAGATCCTCGACCCGCCAAGGCCGGCCCGCTTCCGTCACCAGACCGGAAAGCTTGGCGACGACGTTGGGTTCCCGGGCCAGGGTGGCCAGCCCGCTCGCCCAGGGCTCGAGCTGCCCGCCGGCGATCGGCGGTTTGGCGAGGTGGTCGAGGACGAAGGTGAGCTCCGGCAGCGCGCGGACCGCCGCGGTGGCCGCCGGGAGCTGGTGCGGCAGCACGAGCAGGTCGTACACCAGCCCGGCGTCGCGCACCGCCGCGAGCCCGGCCAGCACGTCTTCGCGTTCCAGCCAGCGCGGGTCGGGCTCGGCTTGGACGAGGTGGCGGATGCCGGTCAGCAGTTCGCCGCCCGGCGCCGACCGCAGCCGGTCGAGGTCCTCCGACGGTGAGTCGGTGAGGTCGATCCAGCCGACCACGCCGGCGATGAGCGGCTCCGCGGCCGCGGTCGCCAGGAACTCGACCGACTCCTCGAGGTCCGGCAGGACCTGCACGAGCACCGTCGCGTCGATCCCCGCCGCGGCCGTGCGCAGGTCGGCCGGCGTGAAGTCGCGCCGGATCGCCGCGGTTTCGTCGCCGTCCAGCCACGCGTGGCGGCGGACGGAGGTTTGCCACAGGTGGTGGTGCGCGTCGACGCGCCGACCGGTCACGCCCGGCCGATCCGGTGGTGCTGGCGGGCGAGGCCGTCGATGTCCACGGTCACTTCGTCCCCTTCGGACAGATAGGGGAAGTCGTTGGCGCCGAACGCGACGCCCGCCGGCGTACCGGTGTTCACGACGTCGCCCGGCTCGAGCACCATGAACTGGCTGAGGTACCAGACGATGTGCCGGACGCCGAAGAGCATGTTCCGCGTGGTGCCGTCCTGCCGCGGCTGCCCGTTGACGGCCAGCCGCAGGCGGAGGTCCTGTGGGTCGCCGGCCTCGTCCGGGGTGACCAGCCACGGCCCGAGCGGGTTGAACGTTTCGCAGGACTTGCCCTTGGTCCACTGGCCGCCGCGTTCGTGCTGGAAGTCGCGCTCGCTGACGTCGTTCGAGACGGCGTACCCGGCGATGACCGCGTCGGCGTCCTCCGGTGTCGCGAGGTACCGCGCCCGCCCGCCGAGCACCACGGCGAGCTCGACCTCATAGTCGGTCCGGGTACTGGTCCGCGGGATGAGCACGGTGTCGTCCGGGCCGACGATCGTGTTGGTGGCCTTGAGGAACACCACCGGCTCCGCGGGCGGCTCGGCACCGGTTTCCGCGGCGTGGTCGGAGTAGTTCAGCCCGATGCAGGCGAGCAGGCCGGGCCGGGCCACCGGGGCGCCGATGCGCAAGCCGGTGGCATCCAGGACGGGAAGGGTGCCCTCGCGCAGCGCCGCCCGCGCCCGCGCGACGCCGTCGGCGGCGAAGAAAGCGCCGTCGACGTCCGGGGTCAGCGACCGCAGGTCCCGCGCCGCACCGGTTTCGTCGAGGACGACGGGGATCTCCTGGCCGCGGTCGCCGAGGCGTTGGAAGCGCATGGCGGGGACCGTAGCAGACATATGATGTCTCTTTCAAAGGTCTGCGCAGTCATCATACCTTAAACCACGAGCAGTAGTGATCAATCACTATAAGTGCAAGTTATTGCCGTGTTACGGACCAACTCTGGACAATCCATGAGTCGGCGCGTAGCCATACATATGTTGTCTGCGCCGAATGAGAGGTGGACCCGTTGGCCGAAGTGATCAGTGCCATCGACGCCGTGGACGTGCGCTTCCCGACTTCGCTGAGCCTGGACGGGTCGGACGCGATGAACCCGGAACCCGACTATTCGGCGGCGTACGTGACCATCCGCACGAGCGCCGGCGAGGAAGGCTACGGGCTCGCCTTCACCGTGGGCCGCGGCAACGACGTCGAGGTCGCCGCCGTCCGGGCCCTCGTTCCGCTGGTCGTCGGGATGCCGGTGGCCGACGCGCTCGACGACCTCGGCGCCTTTTCCCGCCGGCTGACCGGCGACAGCCAGCTCCGGTGGCTGGGCCCGGACAAGGGCGCGATCCACATGGCCGCCGCCGCGATCGTCAACGCGGCGTGGGACCTGCGGGCCCGCCGCGAAGGCAAGCCGGTCTGGCGGCTGCTGGCCGAAATGCCGCCGGAGGACCTGGTCGACCTGGTCGACTTCCGGTACTTGCAGGACGCGCTGACCCGCGACGAAGCCCTCGACATCCTCCGCCGCGCCGAACCGGGCCGCGCGGGACGCCAGGCCGAACTGCTGGAATCCGGTTTTCCCGCCTACACCACGACTCCCGGCTGGCTCGGGTACTCGCCGGAGAAGCTGGCGGCGCTCGCGAAGGAGGCGGTCGAGGACGGGTTCACCCAGATCAAGCTCAAGGTCGGCGCCGACCTCGACGAAGACGTCCGCCGGCTGCGGCTCGCGCGGGACGTCGTCGGGCCGGACATCCGGATCGCCATCGACGCCAACCAGGCCTGGGGTGTCGGGCAGGCCATCGAATGGCTGCGCCCGCTCGCGGAGTTCGACCCGTACTGGATCGAGGAGCCGACCTCGCCCGACGACGTGCTCGGCCACGCCGCGATCCGCCGGGCGGTCGCGCCGATCAAGGTGGCCACCGGCGAGCACACCCACAACGCGGTGATGTTCAAGCAACTGCTGCAGGCGCAGGCGATCGACGTCCTCCAGCTCGACGCGAGCCGGGTCGCCGGGGTGACCGAGAACATCGCGATCCTGTTGCTGGCCGCCAAGTTCGGCGTCCCGGTGTGCCCGCACGCCGGCGGGGTCGGGCTGTGCGAAATGGTGCAGCACCTGTCGATGTTCGACTTCGTCGCGGTGAGCGGCAGCCAGCAGGACCGGGTCATCGAGTACGTGGACCACCTGCACGAGCACTTCGTCGACCCGGTGCGGATCGAGCGGGGCCGCTACCTGGCCCCGACCGAGCCGGGCCTCGGGGCGCGGCTGCACACGGAATCCGTGGCGCAGTACCGGTTCCCCGACGGCCCGGTCTGGCAGCCGGAGGCGGTGGTGGTCGCGTGAGCGGCGGAGAGTTCGACGGTGTCCGCGCCGTCGTGACGGGCGGTGCGTCCGGCATCGGGCTCGCCACCGCGCGGATGCTGTCCCGGCGGGGCGCCCGGGTGGTCTGCCTCGACCTGAACGAAACGGTCGAGGAATGCTTGACCGGCGTGCGGGCCGACGTCTCGGACGACGGTTCGGTGCGGGCCGCGGTCGCCGCCGCGGTGGACCACCTCGGTGGCTTGGACGTCCTGGTCAACAACGCGGGGATCGGGGCACAGGGAACGGTCGAGGACAACGACGACGCGGAGTGGCACCGCGTGTTCGACGTCAACGTCGTGGGGATGGTGCGGGTGACCCGCGCGGCCCTGCCGCACCTGCGGGAGTCGCCCGCGGCGGCGATCGTGAACACCTGCTCGATCGCGGCGACCGCCGGGCTGCCGCAACGAGCGCTCTACAGCGCCACGAAGGGCGCGGTCCTCGCGCTCACCCGCGCGATGGCCGCCGACCACCTGGCCGAGGGGATCCGCGTGTGCTGCGTGAATCCCGGCACCGCGCACACCCCGTGGATCGACCGGCTGCTGGCCACGGCCGACGATCCCGGCGCCGAGCTGGCCGCGCTCGCCGCGCGCCAGCCCACCGGGCGGCTCGTCACCGCCGACGAGGTCGCCGCGGCGATCTGCTACCTGGCCGGCCCGGACTCCGGCGCCACCACCGGCACCGATCTCGCCGTGGACGGCGGTATGTCCGGCCTGCGGCTCCGCCCGAAACCTGTCAACGAGGAGAGGTCATGAAGTTCCAGCACCTGCGCGCCGCCGCTGTCGTCACAGCCGGTGTCCTGACCGCGGCCGCACTGGCCGGCTGCAGTGGCGGCGGCTCGACCGCCGCTCCGGGCGGCAAAACCGTCGTGGGGGTCGACTACCCGCGCTCGGACACCGACTTCTGGAACGCCTACATCAAGTACGTGCCCCAGTTCGCCGGCCAGTTCGGCCTCGACCTCAAGACCACGAACTCGCAGAACGACGTCGCCAACCTGACGGCCAACGTGCAGACGATGATCAGCCAGGGCGTCAAGGGTGTGGTGATGGCACCGCAGGACACCGCGGCGATCATCCCGACGCTGCAGCAGCTCGCGACCAAGAAGATCCCGGTCGTGTCCGTCGACACCCGCCCCGACCAGGGCAACGTCTACATGGTCGTGCGGGCCGACAACCGCGCCTACGGCGAAAAGGCCTGCCAGTTCCTCGGCACCAAGCTCGGCGGCCAGGGCAAGGTCGTCATGCTGCAGGGCGACCTGGCGTCGATCAACGGCCGGGACCGCACCGAAGCCTTCAACACCTGCATGAAGAAGGACTTCCCGGGCATCACCGTCTTCGGCGAGGCGACCAACTGGGAGGCCAACACCGCGGCCCAGAAGCTCCAGACCCGGCTGACGGCGAACCCGGACATCAAGGGCGTCTACATGCAGTCCAGCTTCGCCCTGTCCGGCACGCTGCAGCTGCTGAAGCAGCGTGGCCTGGCGGTCCCGGCGAGCGACCCGAAGCACGTGTTCGTCGTGTCCAACGACGGCATCCCCGAGGAACTCGCCAAGATCCGCGCGGGCGAGATGGACGCGACCGTGTCCCAGCCCGCGGACCTGTTCGCCAAGTACGCCCTGCAGTACGTCAAGGACGCGATCGCCGGCAAGACGCCCGCCCCGGGCAAGACCGACCACGACAGCACCATCCTCCAGATCCGCGACGGCCTGATGGAGGACCAGCTGGCCGCGCCGCTGGTCACCGCGGACGGCGCCACGTTCGGGCCGGTGAGCAGCGTCAAGGTCGACGACCAGTCCCTGTGGGGCAACAGCAAGAGCTGAACTCCGCGGCCAGCACCGCTTCAGGGAGGAACCGAACATGAACACCGTGCCGGTCGTCGAGGCCCGTCAGGTGGTCAAGCGCTACGGCGCCACGGTGGCGCTGGACGAAGCCGACCTGACCGTCCTACCCGGACAGACGCACGCACTCGTCGGCCGCAACGGGGCGGGCAAGTCGACCCTGGTGTCCGTCCTTACCGGACTGATCGAGCCGGACGCCGGAACCGTGCGGCTGAACGGGGAACCGGCTCCGGCGCCGGCCGACCGGGACGCCTGGCGGGCCCGGGTGGCCTGCGTGTACCAGCGGTCGACGATCATCCCCGAGCTGTCGGTGGCGGAGAACCTGTTCCTCAACCGGCAGGAGACCCGCGGCGGGTTCGTCCGCTGGGCCGCGCTGCGCCGCTCGGCCACCGAACTGCTCGAGCGCTGGTCGGTGGACGTCGACGTGCACCGGCCGGCCCGGGAGCTGAGCGTGGAGCAGCGGCAGTTCGTCGAGATCGCGCGGGCCCTGTCGTTCGGCGCCCGGTTCGTCATCCTCGACGAACCGACCGCGCAGCTCGACGGGGCCGCGATCACGCGGCTCTTCGGCCACATCGCCGAGCTGCAGCGGCAGGGCGTCACGTTCCTGTTCATCAGCCACCACCTGCAGGAGGTGTACGAAATCTGCGACACGGTGACGGTGTACCGGGACGCCCGCCACGTCCTCACCGCGCCGGTCGCCGAGCTGCCGAAGACCGATCTCGTGGCCGCGATGACCGGTGAGAACGCCGTCACGGTGCAGGAGCGGACGTCCTCGGCCCGGCACGGCCTCGAACCCGTGCTGCGCGTGGACGACCTCAGCCTCGCCCCGTACTTCGCGGACGTGTCGTTCGACGTCGCGCCCGGGGAGATCGTCGGGCTGGCCGGGTCCGGCGGCAGCGGCAAGACCGAGCTCGCCGAGGCGTTGGCCGGGCTGCGCAAACCCACCTCCGGCACGGTCTTCGTCGGGGACCGGCGGCCCCGGCCCGGCGACGTCCCGGCCGCGCTGGCCGCGGGGGTGGGTTTCGTCCCGGAGGACCGCCACCACCAGGGTTTCGTGCCGGAGATGTCCATCGCGGACAACTCCACGATGAGCGTCATGGACCGGCTCGGCCCCGGCATCTTCGTCCGGTCGGCCCTGCGCGACCGGCTCGCCGGGCAGCTGATCACGCGGCTGGCGGTGAAGACCCCCGGGCCGGAACTGCCGGTGTCCGCGCTGTCCGGCGGCAACCAGCAGAAGGTCGTCATGGCCCGGGCCCTGGCCGGCGACCCCCGCCTGCTCGTGCTGATCACCCCCACCGCCGGGGTCGACGTGCGCTCGAAGGAGTTCCTCCAGGGCAAGGTCGCGGAGGCCGCCGCGGCGGGCACCGCGGTGCTGATCGCCTCGGACGAACTGGACGACCTGCGCCTGTGCGACCGGCTGCTGGTCGTGGTCCACGGCCGGCTCACCACCGAAATCCCCGCCGGCTGGCAGGACCGCGAGGTCGTGGCCGCCATGGAAGGAGTCGACCTCGATGCCTGAAAGCCCTGCCGCGGTGGACGTCCCGCCGCGGACGGAACCCGGCGCCACGCCACCGCCCCGGCGCATCGCCCTCGCCCGCCTGCGCGACTTCGCGCTGGTGCCCGGGATCATCGCGATCGCCGTCGTCGGCCAGCTGGTCAACCCGGTGTTCCTCCAGTACGACAACGTGATCAACATCCTGCAGACCATGTCGGAGATCGCCCTGCTGGTGCTCGCCCAGACGATGGTCCTGGTCGTCGGCAAGATGGACCTCTCGCTGGAATCGACCTTCGGCCTCGCGCCGGGTGTCGCGGCGTGGCTGACGATCGGCGGCGGCCATTCGCTCGGGCTGCTGCCGTCGTGGACGGCGGTGCCGGTGGTGCTCCTGGTCGGCGTGGTGGTGGGGGCGCTCAACGCCCTGCTGATCGTCCGGTTCGGGCTGAGCGGGTTCGTCGTCACCCTCGGCATGCTGATCGTGCTGCGCGGCCTGCTGACCGGGATCTCCGGCGGCCAGACCTTCTTCGGCCTGCCCGATTCGGTGCTCTACCTCGGCACCACGTTGTGGGCCGGGATCCCGGCGTCGATCTGGATCTGCGTGCTGTTGTTCGCCGGCGGGATCGTGCTGCTCGGCTACACCCGGTTCGGCCGCAGCCTGTATGCGATCGGCGGGAACGAGGACGCGGCGAAGGCCGCGGGCATCCGGACCGACCGCATCGTGTGGATCGTGCTGATCGGGGCCAGTGTCCTGGCCGCGCTCGGCGGGCTGCTGCTTTCGGGACGGCTCGCCTCGGTGGCCGCGGCGCAGGGCAACGGCTACATCTTCACGGTGTTCGCCGCCGCCGTGATCGGCGGGGTGAGCCTGAACGGCGGCCGGGGCACGCTCTTCGGCGCCTTCACCGGCATCCTGCTGCTGTACATGATCCAGAACGTGCTGACCCTGGCCGGGGTGCCCGCCCAGTGGATCGGCGCGCTCAACGGCGCGATCATCCTCATCGCGCTGGTGATGTCCCGCATCACCAGCGGCAAGCGGCAGACCTGATGGCGGATCTCGGCCTGGGCACCGCCGGCCTGGGCAA